>DATHOB010000090.1:0-4520 GCA_035485355.1 Opitutales bacterium
TCCGATGTCTGTAACCGCACATTCTTTTTCCGCATTCACCGACTGGATTTCCCAACTCGATGAAGAAAAGCAGGCCTCCCTGCGCGACACCCCGCTGGCCGACCGGCAGCGCCGGCTCGCCGACCTTACGGGGTCGACCCCGCCGGAAGTGCTCAAGCGGATGTGCGAGCTAACCAAATTGGCCCACACAGAGGAGCTAAAACTTATCCCCAACGCGACCAAAGTCATTCCGTTGCGCTTGGTTCACGAGTATCAGTGCCTGCCGATTGAAAATGATAAGCTGGCACCGGATGAAGTCGCCTTGGCTACCGTCTGGCCGCCGGAACCGCATTGGGATGCCTGGGTGCGTGCCGTAAGCGGCAAGCGCCCGGTTTGGGTGCTGGGCCCGGCGGACAAAATTGCCAACCTCGTGACGCAGAGCTTCGGTGTCGGTGCCAATAGCTTGGATAATTCCAATCTGGAGGGCATCGCGGAAGAGAAGGAGGAGGACGAGGAAGACGAAAATGCGGCCATCATCCGCTTCGTCAACGAAGTCGTCGCCAAAGCCGTGCAGGATCGCGCGACGGACATTCACTTTGAACCGGGCAAGGAATCCCTGGTCATTCGCTACCGTATTGACGGCAACCTCGTGGTCGTCCGCGTGCCGGACAATCTGGTGCGAGTTCAAAGTGCGATTATCGCGCGCATTAAAATCATGGCGCGCCTCAATATTTCCGAACGCCGCCGCCCACAGGACGGTCGTATTGGCTTCCAATCCGGCGGTGAGGACGTGGACATCCGCGTTTCGACCATGCCGACGCTCTACGGCGAAAGCGTGAGCTTGCGCTTGTTGCAGCAGAAGGCCCAGCCGCTTTCGATTGAAGAACTGGGCTTCTTGCCCGAGGACATCGTCAAGATGGAACCGGCGCTCAAACGCCCGCACGGCATCATTCTCATCACCGGCCCGACTGGTTCTGGTAAGAGTACGACGCTCACTGCCTTCATCCGGCAGATTCGCAATCCCGAGCTGCGTATCATCACGGTCGAGGACCCGGTCGAATATGAAGTCGCCGGCATCAACCAGTGTCAGGTGCATTCCGAAATCGGCCTCACTTTTGCCAACGTCCTCCGCTCGGTTTTGCGCCAGGATCCGGACGTGATCATGATTGGTGAAATTCGTGACCGTGAAACCGCGGACATCGCCATTCGCGCTTCGCTGACTGGTCACTTGGTGCTCAGCACGGTGCACACCAACGACGCCCCGGGTGCCGTCACCCGCTTGGTGGACATGGGGTTGGAGCCGTTCCTCGTCGCCTCCTCGCTGGAAATGGTGCTGGCCCAACGCCTCGTGCGCCGCCTCTGCCAAGTTTGCAAGCAACCGTCGGATGATTCCATCGTATTTGTCGCCGGTTGCCTTACGGCGCTGAAGATTGATCCGAAGCAAATTGAATTCGCCCATCAGCTGAGCAAACCCAACGGCTGCGAAAATTGCCGTGGTCTCGGCTACCGTGGTCGTGTGGCGTTGGCCGAAGTGCTGCATGTCGACGAAGGCATCCACGACCTTATTTTGAAGCGTTCCTCGGCCCTCGAGATCCGCCATTACGCCGTCGCCCACGGTATGCGCAGCCTGACCGATTGCGGTTGGGAATTGTGCAAACGCGGCATGACCTCCCTCACGGAAGTGATGGACTACGCGGAGATGATGGAGACCGAGGAAAAGCTGCCGCCCGAAAGCGCCCCCATTACCCAGCCCGTGGCCGAACCTGCCGACGCTGCCAAGAAATTCTAACTTCCGGCAGTCGCGCCCGCATCGCACCACCATCCCGCCTGAGTCCCAAGTTCGGATTCCGGTGGATATCCACCCTCAGTTTTTTACTTCAATTCCACCGCCCTTCCGGGCATTCTTTTTCAAATGCCGACTTTTTCATATCGCGCCCTGAATGCCAAAGGTGAGGCCCAGACCGGGATCATGGAAGCGCCCAGCCGGAGTGTCGTCATTCAAAAATTGACCGGGCAAAAGTTACGGCCGTTGGATATCACGGCCAAAGGCGGCGCGGCGGCCGCAGCGTCGGTTTCCCAGGCCAAAGACACCGCGATTCCAGATGCAGCGGCGGTGCAAACCAAATCCACCGGGCCCACGCGCTTGCTCGAACCGGAGGAATTTAAAGGCGGCAAACACGCTTTGGCGTTCCTAAAAAAGCTTTATCAGCTCAACGGCGGCGGCATGCCTTTGGGCGACTCCATACGCCTACTTAGCGTGCGCGTGAGCGACCCGAAGCAATCCTCCATCGCCACCCGCATCTGGAAGGACATCAGCGAAGGGCGCACGTTCGCCAACGCGATGCGCAATTACCCGAAGAGTTTTGACACGGCAACCGTGCATCTCGTGGAAGCCGGTGAAACCACGGGTAACCTGGTGCCGGTGCTGAAAAACGTCATCGATAATTTGGAAGAACAGGCGGGCTTGAAGAAGAAAATCATGGGCGGCCTCGCCTACCCGCTGTTTGTTTGCACATTGGCCTTCGGCGTCATGCTGTTGTTCCTGTATTTCCTCCTGCCGCGAATTTCCGACATGATGCACAGCATGGGTGGTGAATTGCCCCTGATGACGCGGATGTTGATCAATACCTCTACTTTCACAGCCCATTGGGGCTGGGCGTTGTTTCTGGTCATGGCGGTGATTGCCACTGCCATCTACCGCTGGCGCCAGACCCCGGAAGGGCGCGCGGCGACAGATGGCTGGATGCTGAAAACGCCGTTCTTGAAGTCCATCTTCTGGAATGTGGACATCTGCCATATCGCCAACCTTTGCGCCACGCTGCTGGAAAGCGGCCTGAATACCACCGAGACCCTGCGTATGACAGAGCGCACGGTGACCAACACGGTGGTGCAATCACGTTTCAACGCCGCGCGAACCCTGATTAATGACGGTGCCACGTTCTCCAATGCCTTCCGTCGCTTTGGCGTGCTGCCAGACCTCGACCTCGATATGCTTTCGGTGGGTGAAAACACGGGCAACATCGCCAAGAGCTTCCGCGAAATTTACAAGTTGCACAGCCAGCAACTGACCGAGCAGTTCCAAATCCTGACCATTGTCATCACGGGTGGCGCGCTCGGCACGGCATTCATTCTCGTCGCCATTCTCGCCGTCAGCATCGTGCTGAGCGTGCTGGGCATGAGCAAAAGCCTGCTGGGACATAAATAACACCGGATGGAATTGAGGGGGAGAAGATTGTTAAAAATATATTGTTCGGTTTGCGCGTGGGCGGTTTCTTATCATGTATCCTGGCATCTGCATGCATGCCATTGTCCGCCTGCAGGCGGCGCTAATACGCAGGAATCAGCCGGGATTATAAAAATACAAAACATATCTTATTGCCTTACCTTCTCTAATCACCCAAATTGCTCATGCTTATGAAATCCCGTTTCCCCTTCCGATCCACCCAAATCAGCTTGGCCGTTGCGGCCAGTCTCGCTCTTTTCTCGGGCTGTTCTAAATCAGACACAGCTGCCACCGCCCCGGCCACCCCGCCCCCGGCCGCAGTAAACATGGCGCCGGACAACGGCCTCTCCGCACCGGTGAAGGCGATATCCAGCCATCTGGAGTTTGGCGGCGAATTCTATGCCATCATGGACACCAAGGGTGAAATGGAAAAATTCGGCAACATGGTGGCTGACATGGCCGCGCCGCATATGGGGGAGATAATGGACAGTATCGGCGGACCACCGATCAAAGACTTGCATCCTTTATTTAAGGAACTGGGGCTTTATAACATTGATGGCGGCGGCGTAAGCACGTGGAAGGATTCGAACGGCCCATTTTACCACAACCGGATGTTCCTCTATACGCCGGGTGGGCGCACAGGCCTGCTCAAAGTTCTTGGCGGCGCACCGGGCGCGTTTGTGACTCCGGATTTGGCCCCGGCGGATGCCGATGTCGCGTACGAAGCCACCTTGGATTTGAAATCCCTGGCCGAGCTCTTGTTGAACTACGCGAAGGAAATCGGCGGGCCAGCCCTCGCGCAGCAAATTTCCGATGGATTGAAACAGCCGCCCATGCCCGGTTCAACGTTGACCGGCCAGTGGCTGATTGACCATTTGAACACGCGCCTGACCATTGTCTTGCGTGCGGACCCGACCAATATGGTCGAAGTCACTCCCGGACAGAAATTGCCAATGGTAGATGCGCTTATTGCCTTGGATGGTTTTGCTGATTTGTTCGACCAACTCACACCCATGATTGCGGGCGCGCCGGGTTTCAAAATCGACACCAAAAATGGAATGAAGACACTCACTGTTGACGAGCCCATGCCGGACGCCATTGGCGCGTACAAGCCGATGCTCATCGCCGACCCGAAGTCTCAGCGCCTGTACATGGTTTCGCGCGAATCCTTTGCCGACCAAACCGTGTTCGGCCAGGGGCCGCGGTTGTCCACCTCGGATGACTTCAAAGCCGCGACCGCCGGTTTGCCCACGACCGGCAATGCGTTGAGTTACCTATCCAAAAAAGGCACGTCGATCTTTGTGGATTACTACAAACT
>DATHOB010000091.1:0-3798 GCA_035485355.1 Opitutales bacterium
CCGATATCGTTGCCGCCCTGCCCGTTATTCCCGACGCCACGTTCAACCTCGGCGATTATGGCGCGGTGGGCGACTTCAAGACGGACAACACCGACGCTTTTAAAAAGGCCATCGCCGCCGTCACCGCCGCCGGGGGCGGGCACCTCATCGTGCCCGAAGGCATGTATAAAACGCTGCCGTTCACGCTCGCCAGCCACATGGACCTGCATCTTAACGCCGGCGCCGTCATCAAGGCGCCCGAGACTTTTGCCGACTACGGCATTCCCGACCCCAATGACGCCTATATCAACGGCACCCGCTATGTGGGCAAAACCGTGCCAGCGCTCATTTCCGGCACGAATCTCACCGATGTCGCCATCACCGGCCCCGGCACCATCGATGGCTCCGGCAAAGAATTCTGGCGCTGGTCCGACAAGGACGACCGCCTCTACCCTGCCGGTCGCCCCGTGGTAAATCGTCCGCGGCTCGTGGTGCTTTCCGGCCAGCGCATTCATGTGGAAGGCGTCACGTTGACGAATTCGCCCATGTTCCACCTCGTGCCCAGCGGGTCGGACATCACCATTGAAAACATCCGCATCGTCGCCCCGAGCGACGCCCCCAACTCCGACGCCATGGACCCCAACGGCCAGCGCATCGTCATCCGCAATTGTGAAATCGACACCGGGGACGACGACGTCGCCATTGGCTCCGGCTCGCACGACATACTTATCGAAGGCCTCACCTGCCTCCACGGCCACGGCATTTCCATCGGCAGCAACACCGCGCGCGGCGTTTACCACATGATCGTGCGCAATTGCACTTTCGACGGCACGGACAACGGCCTGCGCATCAAATCCTACCGTGGCGGCGGCGGCGAAGTGCACGACATCACCTACTCCAACATCACGATGAAGAACGTGCGCCGCCCCTTCGACATCAACATGCTCTACGACGGCAACACGCCCACCGTGCTGCCCAATGGCCTGTATTCCGATGTCGGCCCCCGCTCGCCCGACGGCCAGCGGACGAACAGTCTGCCCTATTTCCACGACATTCATATCAGCAACCTCAATATCACCGGCTCGCCCATCGCCGGGCGCATCGTCGGCCTGCCCGAGAAAATGCCCTTCGACATCACCTTCACCAACGTGACCGCGAAAACCGATCGCGGCTTCCTCGTGCAGGATGGCACGAACATCACCTTCACCAATGTGAAAATTGACGCCGCGGTGGGCGACCCCCTGGTGCTCGACAACGGCACCGCCAGTTTTAATGGCGAGTCCAAAACCGGCACCAGCGGCGGCCCGTCTATGCCGTTTTACGGCGGCAACTAGAACCCATCTCAAATTTGATTTTTATTCAAAAACAAGGGCCGTCGCAAGCGACGCCCCTACAGTTCCATCCACGATGCATGATCAAATTGTAGGGGCGCCGCTTGCGGCGGCCCATTTCGTTAAATTTGAGATGAAACCTAATTTCTTCCCAAACCGTCCCGTCAGAAACTTTTACGCCTTCGTCACCTGGATTTTGTCCACTTCATTGCCGTCCTCGTCAATCTGCCGCATGATCAATTCCGCGCCTTCAATGTCGAAGATGGTCAGCGAATGCCGGTCGCTGATCATTTGCGCTACATAGGCCACGTTGTTGTCATCCGCATGCAGCCATTTGGTCGGCTCATCCGTGTAGCCCGGGTCGTAGAGGTGTTTGCCGCCCGCGCCCGTGGTGATGTGGATGATGCCCGCGGCCTTCGTGGTTTTTTCGCCGTCGAATTCGGTGTCGATGGTGAAATCGCCGGGGATGCGGCGGTCTTTCGCTTGCAGCGCATGCGCCTTCGCCAGGTCGCGCGGCGCAAAGCGCAGCGGCCGGGTACGCTGGTAGCCGTGCTCGTGGCCGCTCAGGGCAAAGTCCACGCCATGCTTTTCGAGTAGTGGGCACAGCGCCCGCATCTGCTGCTCCTGATAATGCTCCATGCCAACATTGAACGCCGGATGATGAAACACCGCAAATTTCCACAGTGCGTCGCTGGCCGCGAGGTCGGCCTCAATCCATTGCTGCAGCGCGGCGTCGGTCGGGTCGGTGTAAATGTTCGAATCGAGGCAGAGGAAGTGGGCGTCGCCGTAATCGTAGGAGTAATTCGCCATGCGGGGAAAGCGGTCGCCCGCGCAGGCCTTGAAGTCGTTCACCACGCCTTCGGCGCCACGGTACACGGTCGGCTGTGCGAGCGCGGCAGGGCCATTGAGCGGAAAATGGAAATTGGTGTAAATGGCGAGCGAATCCACATCGGTGTCGAAATCGGCGCACGGCGCCTTCGTGGCCGGGTCCTTGCCATTCACATCGTGGTTGGCGATTACGGTGTAGAATGGCACCGAGCGCAGCAGCGGCGCGCCCACCCGCGGGTCGGCCTCATCGGCATTATACACCGGGAAGAAATACCGGCCATACTCGTTGTCCAAACCATTTTCATAAACATTGTCACCCGTGTTCATCACAAAGTCCGGGTGCGCGCGGTACGCCTGGTAGGCAATGGCGCGGTCGCTGACATCGCCAAAGGAATTGTCGCCAAATGCGGCAAAGCGGATGCGCCGACCCCGCGGCTGGCGGGTGGTGAAGTACCCCGCCAGCACGACTTCGCCATTGCAGCGCAGCCGGTAGCGGTATTCGCTGTCGAGCTCCAATCCACCGAAGGAGCAGACGTAGTTATACCGGCTATCCCCTTCCTTTTTCAGGGAATAATTGCGGCTGGTGCGCGTGATGTCCGCCTTGGCGCCATAATCTTCATCGCGGCCAAACTCCGCGACAAAGTCGGCGTCGCGCTGCTCGGTTTGCCACGCCAGGCGGATGACTTCCGCGCCGGGCAACAATCCGGCGTTGGGCCCGGGTTGGATGTACGGCAGCGCCAGGAATATCGGCACATTGAGCGGCTTGAGCGGAGCGGCGGCGGCAAACAGGCCGCGTCCGGCGGGAGTAAACGCTAGAAACGTGAGGCCTCCGGCGGAACGAAGAAATTGGCGGCGCGAGAAATTGGCGGTCATAGGCGGCGAACGTTGGAATTAAAAACGGGCAATATCCGACCCATTGAGCAATCCCCGCTTCGCTGCCGACGGCAACAGCGAATCCACCTTCCCGCGCATATATTACCCCACCGTAACATGTTCGCCAAATATGCCACATTTTCGGGCTAATTTATTCTGCATACTTACTTAGGCCACTCATGCGTTTTGCTCATCTTTCACATTATCCTTTCCACGTAAACCCATGGCACAGTGCTGTCGCGGCGGCATCGGCCTCGTCCGCGGGCAGCGCCGTTTTTAATCCCAGCAGTTGCGCCACCATGTGCGCGACTTGTTCCTTACTGGCCCGGCCCAAGCCCACCACCGCCTGCTTTACCCGCAACGGCGCGTATTCAAACACCTCCGCCCCGGCCAGGCCGCCCGCCGCAATCGCCGCGCCTTTGGCCGCGCCGAGGATATGCACCGTTTTCCTGCTTTGCACAAATATCGTCTGCTCCACCGCCAAATGTTTCACCGGCGCCTGGTTCACAAATTCCTGCGCCGCGCGAAATATCTCCGCCAGGCACGCCGCAAACGGCACTCCGGGCTTCAGCTTCACTGTACGGCTCGCGAGCAAGCGCGGCCCGTGCGCGGTAAACTCCACGAGCGCCAGCCCGGTGCCCCGCAAACTCGGGTCAATCCCCAGCACCACGCCTTGGAACTGCCGCCGTACCACGGGCGCATCTTGCCGGATGGATATTTCCTCCCGCCCCACCCCACCCTGCGCCGACAACCCTGCCAATACCTTGGCAGTCCATAATGCGCGGCG
>DATHOB010000092.1:0-10592 GCA_035485355.1 Opitutales bacterium
TTGTTCATTTCCTGCCCGTAGTTCACATGGCCGAGCGCTTCAACCAGGATGTCGAGAGTGGCGGTGGCCGCATGGGCTGGAATGGTAAGTGCGGCAGTTCTGTTGCGCCCATCGAGAGAGCCAACAGGCTTGCCATCGAGAAATATCCAGGCGAAATCGCGCACGACTCCGGCATTAAGCGTCGCCTCCGGCCCGGCGGGCAGGACCACGCGATAGAGCATACACCCGCGGCCTTGGTCGAAGTATTCCATGTTTTTCGGTTGCGGCATCGCGATGGCGTTCGGCAAATTTTCGAACAGCGGTGCAGTTTCGGTGAGGGTGAATGGCGCGATGCTGATGACGGGCGGGGCGGCGGGTGGGTCGGGCAGTTTTTCGCCGGGTGCGAGGTATTTGGAAATCACCGCGCGGGTTTGCGTGAATTTGTCCGTCACCCATCCGGCTTCGCTGATGGGGGCGTCGTAGTCATAGCTGTTGGTGTCGGGCTTGAAGGGATGGTCGGCTCCCGGCCACATGCCGAACGACGTGCCGCCATGCGCCATGTAAATACTGAAAGAAGCGCCTTGCGAAAGCATGTAATCCAAATCAGTCAAATACGTGGTTTTGCCGGTGTGGTGCTCGACGCCCCAGGTATCAAACCAACCGGGATAAAATTCACCGCACATCAACGGGCCGGTGGGCTGCACGGCGCGCAGGGCGCGGAATCCGTTTTGCGGTTTGTCGCCAAAATTGACAACCTGGAAAAGGTCGCTGCGCAATCCTTTGCGGATATCTCCCGGGGGATTGCAGGCGAAGAGCGGCACGTTGAAGCCGCTATCGAGCAGCGCCTGGCGGATGGCGCCCATGTAATTGATATCGTTGCCAAAGGAGCCGTATTCGTTTTCCGCCTGCACCATCAGGATGGGGCCGCCATGCGTGATTTGCAGTGGGCCAAGTTCGCGGCCGACTTCCTTGAGCCACGCCGTCGCCGGTTCCAAGAAGGCCGGGTCGGTCGAGCGGAGCTTGATCGTGGGATTTTTCAACAACCACCAGGGCAAGCCGCCGCCTTCCCATTCCGCACAGGCGTAAGGGCCCGGGCGCAGGATCACCCAGAGGCCTTCTTCCTGGGCGATGCGGCAAAACTCGGCGGCGTCCGCCTGGCCGGACCAATCGAATTTGCCCGGTTCCCATTCATGAAAATTCCAGAACAGGTAGGCGCAGACTGTATTCAAGCCCATGGCCTTGCACATTTGCAGTCGCTGGCGCCAATACTCGCGCGGCACGCGGGCAAAGTGAATTTCCCCGCAGCGGATTTGGAATGGCTGGCCATCGAGGAGGAAATCTTTATCCCCAATGCTGAAGGTATGCGCCGGTACCGTGGCTGGCGCGGCGGCGGGCGCGGTCTGGGCGAGTGAAGAACAGAAGAGGGCAAGCCAAACGGTGACGAATCGGCCAAGGGGTAATTTCATGCCGGAAACTTTGCGCATTCTCCGACCCGAGACAAACGCAAAAGGAACCGGGGAAAACGCCAAACCACCTAAGTATTTTCCACGCGCAGGGGCACGATGGCGCAGGGGAGGCCGTGGAGGAACAGGCGGCGCTGGATGGCGAACGCGGTGTAATTGTGCAGCCAGCGGGTGACGATGGTTTCCTCCTCAAAGACCAACTGGCCGCTGAAAAAGAGGGAATTGGGATATTTGGCGGTGAGGTCGGGCAGCATTTTTTCGAGAGCGCCCAGCACATCGTTGCCGATGGCGGTCACCGCCTCGGCATCGCCGCCGCGTTCGTTGACGAAGCTCACGTATTGCTGGCCTTGTTTTTGGACGTGTTCCTTCAGGTTTTCCAGATCCGCCGCGCCTTTGAAGTTGCCGGCGTCCACCACGCCGATGGAGACAAAGATGATTTTTTTGAAGCCGCCGCCGAACACGCGGGCCGCACCAAAGAGCGTGTGCAGGCCGAGACCATTAAACCCATTGACGAGGAAGATGGCGGTGCGCTTCGAGGTCGGCTCGAAATCTTTGCAGCCCGGCGCAGGCGGCAGGAGCGCGACTTCGAGAATGCTGTCCATGTTCTTGAGCTTGGCGCGCACATTGTCGTAGTGGCGCCGCATGCCAAACGCGAAGGCTACAAGCACACCTGTCATCAGCATTGTGACCCAGCCGCCCGCCATGAATTTTTGCACAATCATGACGATGAGGATGCAAGTGGTGAGGACGAGGCCGAGAGCGTTAATCGCCATTTTGTGCTTCCAGCCGGTCTCGGTATTGCGCACCTGCCACCAGTGGCGCACCATGCCCAGTTGCGACAGGCTGAAAGTGATGAATACGTTGATGGCGTAGAGGACGACCAGCAGCTCCACGGAACCATGGGTAAACAGGAGAATCAGCAAGGCCGAGCCGCCCATGATGACCACGCCGTTGAGGGTGACGTAGCGGTCGCTCAGCGCGGCGAAGCGGTTGGGCATCCAGCGGTCGATCGCCATGGCCGCAAGCACGGGAGGGCCGCCGAGAAAACCGGCTTGCGCAGCGATGACCAGCAACAGCGCTGAACTGACGAGAGCGACAAAGATAAAACCTTGCGCTAACGGATGCGGCCAACTGCTCGTCAAAGATTCAAACAACACAGCGTTGAGGGTTTTCGTCCCGCCTCCGGTTTGGGTCACATCCACATGCACCAGCAGGTAAGCGACCATCAGCCCCGCGACCATGCCCGCGAGGGAGAGGGCCATGAGCGCCATCGTGCGGCGGCCTGTGCGCACCCGCGGCTCGCGTAATATGGACATACCGTTGCTGACGGCCTCGATGCCGGTGTAAGTGCCTGCGCCCATACTATAGGAGCTAAGCAACAGGGCCAGCATACCGAACAAACCCAAGGTGCCCGTGGCCGAATGGGTGGCGCTAACCGTATCGCTGCCGAGGGAGACAAAAGTGCTGGAATGGGTGCCGAAAGCGTAAAGGACGGCAAAGACATGCGTGATGAGAAAGATAAAAAAGACCGGCAACATGACCATCACCGACTCGCGCACTCCGCGCAGGTTGAGCAAGGTCATGAAAAGCAATGCGCCGATTTCCGCGACAAATTTCCAATGAACCCAACCCGGCGCCAGACTGAACGTGGCGTCCATCGCGCTGGCGATGGAAATGGAAATCGTCAGCACGTAGTCAATCAGCAGCGCGGAGCCGGAGATGACGCCAAGGGTCGGATTCAGCAACCGGCTGGCGACAACGTAACCACCACCACCAGAGGGAAACACGCCGATGATTTGCGAATAACTGGCGGATATGATGATGACGGTCAGCGCGGACATGGCCGCGATGAACACCGCCATGGGGTAGTAAGTATGCCCTTGGGTGTCGACCAGCGCCTTATAGGCTTGCTCGGGACCGTAACAAGAGGAGGACAGGCCGTCCGCGCCCAGCCCCACCCAGGCCAGTAGAGTGACAAGTGACAGGCTGTGAAATAGGCCCTGCTCGGTCAGTTGGCGTTCTTTGCCAATGACCGTGTTTTTCACAAACTTGGTGACGGAGCTGCGTTTCGGCATGCGTTAGATTTATCTTACGGGTGAAAGTTATGGCACAAGGCACACTTAGGCGGGTGAGGCCGAGGGTGCGGGGGCGGTGGGAGGAGTTGGGGCGCGCGGCTTGGGGGCCTCGCCGGGGGCGTTTTCAACGCGCATCGGGATTATAGCACATGGCAGGCCATGTAGGAAGAGTCGGCGCTGAATTGCAAAGGCGGTGTAATTATGCAGCAAACGGGTGATGATGGTTTCCTTTTCAAAAACCAACTGGCCACTGAAGAAAACGGCATTGGGATACTTATCCATCAGGTCGGGCAGGATTTTCTCCAGCTCGTCGAGCACATCATGGCCGATGGCGGCGTAAGTTTCGGCCTGGCCACCGCGCGCGGTGATGAAATGCACATATTTATCGCCCTCTTCCTTGACGTGGGCTTTCAAGTTTTCCAATTCTGCGGAGCCTTTGAAGTTACCGGCGTCCACCACGCCAACGGAAACAAAGATGATGCGCTTGAAGCCACCGCCAAAAAGCCGGGCCGCGCCAAAAAGGGTGTGCAGACCGAGACCATTGAAGCCATTGACGAGGAATACCGCAGTACGTTGCGATGTCGGGGCGAAATCCTTCGCGCCGGGCTGCGGCGGGATCATCGCGGCCTCAAGGATGAAGTCCATGCGCTTGAGCTGGCGGCGCACGGCGTCGTAATGCCGCCGCACGAGAAACGCCACCCCCACGAGCACCGCAGTCACCGTCAAAGTAACCCAGCCGCCTTCGCGGAACTTGGTCACAACCATCATGACGAGGATGATGCTCGTCAGCGTCATGCCGACCGCGTTGATGGCGAGGCGGTGACGCCAGCCGGTGGTTTCCTTGCGCACCTGCCACCAATGGCGCACCATGCCGAGCTGGGAAAGCGTGAAGGTGATGAAAACGTTGATGGCGTAAAGTGTCACCAGCAAATCCACTGAGCCACCCGTGAGCCACAAGCAGGTTGCCGCGGAAAAGCCCATGATGAGGATGCCCCAAAGGGTGACGTAGCGGTCACTGAGCGCGGCGAAGCGGTTGGGCATCCAGCGGTCGAGCGCCATGTTCGAGAGCACGCGTGGGCCGTCGAGAAATCCGGTTTGCGCGGCAATGAACAACAGGGCGGCGGCGCTGAGCATGGCGATGACGACAAATACACCACCCGCGCTACCCCAGCTTTGCGTGAGCGAAGTCATCAGCACCCAATTGAGCGGCTTGTCAGGAACAGGTACCGCATTCACCAACAAGTAACCAATGAGCAAACCGCCAACCATGCCGGCGAGGGAAAGGCCCATGAGAATCATCGTGCGGCGGCCCGTGCGCACCCGAGGTTCGCGCAAAACGGCCAGGCCATTGCTGACCGCCTCAATCCCGGTATATGTGCCGGCACCTTTGCTATACGCGCCCATTAACAGCCCGAGTATACCGAACATACCGATTTTGGACGAAGCCTCGTGGATGGACTGGGCGGTGTCGCTGCCCAGCGCAAACAGTTCGTGCGAGTGGACGAAGAAGCCGTAGATAATCATGAACCCGTGCGTGAGCAGAAAGAGAAAGAAAACCGGCAGAAGCACCGTCACGGATTCGCGCACCCCGCGCAGATTAAGCATTACGAGGAAGAGGATGCCCAGAATCTCCAACAGGACTTTCCACCTTTGCCAGGTATCGGGAAAAAAGCTGAAAAGGGCGTCGTTGCCCGCGGCCACCGAGGTCGAAATCGTTAGCACATAGTCAATCAGTAGAGCTGAGCCGGAGATGACGCCAAAAGTGGGCGAGAGCAACCGGCTGGCCACTACGTAGCCTCCGCCCCCGGACGGGAACAGGCTGATGATTTGAGAGTAGCTGGCGCAGATGATGACAATCGTCAGCGTGGTCATTAGTGCGACGAAAAGCACCAGATGTGGGTAATCCAAGAGAGCCTTAAATGCTTCTTCCGGGCCGTAACAGGCGGAGGAAAGGCCGTCCGCCCCCAACCCCACCCAAGCCAGCAGGGTGACCAGCGAGATTTTGTGAAAAAGACCCTCTTCCGTCAGATGGCGTTCCTTGCCAATGATCGTGTCTTTGAAGAGTCGCGTAACGGACTTCTTGCTGTTCATAAGTTGTTGCCCAATAATAGGTTTCCTCCGGACAGGGCGGTGGAAATTAGTTGGCGGGCAACGGTGGTGGCGCTGGCTGCGCTCCCCCAATCACCCTTCCCGATGCCGGCGAGGTTAGCTGACGGGCTAGGCCTGAGAAGTGGCCTGGACCGCGGTTTCCCGCGACCCTGCGCCCCGGCTGCGGCGCTTGCGCGCTACAACGAATTGGGTCCCCCGCGCTCCCCGGATTTGACGCCAAGGAGCTTTGGCTGCGTTACTGTCAGGTGAATTTGTAGCAAAGGTCAGGCCAGATTGTCAATGCGGGGTTGGGGTTCTCAACTCTGATAGGAAATTGCTTTGGGGATGGCGGTGGAGAAGGTGGTGGGTTAACTCGTTGCAAGGGAGCGTCCCACTCGAAAGCGGTGATTTTTTTGGTCAGATTCCGCAAGATTCGGGTATTATGATGACAGAACCACATGACACCCGACCGCGAACTGCTGCGCTGCTACGCTGAGACCAAAGACGAGGCCGCCTTTACTGAGCTGGTGCAACGTCATCTGCCGCTCGTCTATGGCGCGGCCTGGAGACTCACAGGCGGCCAGGCGCAGTCCGCGCAGGACGTGGCGCAGTCGGTCTTCGCGACGTTGGCCGTGCGCGCGGGCGCGCTGACGGGGCACGACACCCTCGCTGGCTGGCTCCATACCACCACGCGCAACTTCGCGCACAAATGGGTGCGCGGTGAGCGCCGCCGCCGCGCCCGCGAACAGGAGGCCGCCGCCATGCATGACCATAATATGGGAGACGCCGCGATTGCGGACTCACTGCAACCCTTGCTCGACGAAGCCGTCGGACGGCTCGGGAACGACGAGCGCAACGCGCTGCTGTTACGCTTTTTCGAGGGGATGAGCCATCGCGAGGCAGCGGGAATCCTCGGCATCGCCGAAAACACCGCGAACAAGCGCGTGGAGCGCGCGTTGGAGAAGTTGCGGCAGCACTTCGCGCGCCGGGGGGTGACGACTTCACTTGCGCTGCTGGCTACGGCACTCGAGGCCCAAGCAGCCATTGCGCCGCCTGCGGGGTTAGGCGCGCAAGTGGCGGGGGCGTCGTTCGCCAAGGCGGCGTCCGCGGGCGCGCTGCCCCATCTTTTCTGGAAAACTTTTCTTATGAGCACCAAAACTAAAATCCTCCTCACCGTGGCGGCTATGCTGGCGCTTGCGGCCATTCCGCTGGCGATGCAACAACAGCAAATCTCTGCGCTGAAAGCCGATGCGTCCAAGCACGATGCGTCTTTCGCAAATGAAACCAAGGGCGCAGCAACAACCTCCGCAACGACGCCCGACGCCAACCTCAACACGTTAAAGAGCATCCTCGCGCTCAAGGATCCGCTCGACATGATGTTGCGACTGACGACATTGGTACGGGGGCTCGACGCCGCGTCCATCCGCCCCTTGCTGGATTATTTGGTGCAGACCTCGAACGCAGGCCGCAGCGCGGGGTTAAACAACTCACCGGGCGAATTGGCGCTTTCGATGCTGGTGGATCGTCTGGTCAAGCTCGCGCCGCAGGTCGCGCTGCAATGGGCCGCCGCCGTGCCGAACCGGCTTGGGCACAACGCACTGGTGGCAATCGTATTTGCGGATTGGGCGAACGCAAACCCGGCGCAAGCGCTAGCCGAGGCCGGCGACATAACCGACCCGCGGCTAAAACAACAAGTCATCGGCCAGATTGTGCAGAGCATGATTGTCAGCGACCCGCAGGGAGCCCTTGCCGCGCTGGCAAAAATGCCGCTCAATGCGACCTACACGGCGGCGCTAGGCGAGGCGTTCGCAGCGTGGGCCGCGCAGGACCCGAAAGCGGCGATGGCCGCGGCGATGGCGCTGCCAGCCGACCGCAACCGCACTGCCGCGCTGCAGAGCGTGATGCAGGGCTGGGCGGCGGCGGATCCGCAAGGCCTGCTTGCGTGGGCCGGGCCGTTGGCCGATGGCGTAACGCGCAATCAGGCCATCACCCTCGCGCTCAGCACGCTCTCCCGCCAGGATCCGCAGCAGGCGCTGGACTTTGTGGCGAGTGTCGCCAACGTCCCCACGCGCAACACGCTTACTATTAAAGTCGTCTCCGACTGGGCACTGGACGACCCGCAGGCTGCCTCGGCATGGGCGCTCGCGAACATGAATGGCGACGCGCTCAAACAGGCGGAGACTGCGGTGATGGATCCGCTGAGCAAGCTCGATCCGCAGGCCGCGGTGGACTTGCTGGGCAAGATGATCGCGGGTGGGGGCAACCGCATCAACTCGGTCACGCAAATCTCGCAGAACTGGGCCGAACTCGATCCGCAGGCGGACTTGAATTGGCTGCGCTTCCTCGACGACGCCTCGGGCAATGGCACGGTGTCAGCGGTGAAGAGTGGGTTGGAGGTGAACGCCATTACGGCCTGGGCGCGCAATGACCCGGATGCCGCAATGGCGTATGTCTCCGACCTTGGGACGGGCTACTCGCAATATTCCAAGCTCTTGGCGGCCATCGGTTCGGCGCGCGCGGCGCTCGACCCCGCGGCGGCCACGGCCTGGCTGCAAACTTTGCCGGACGACGCCACACGCGCGGTGGCGCTCGACAGCGTGGCGACCCAGTTGATCAAGACCGACCCGGAGCAGGCCTTCGCCCTCGCGCAAACGATGGAGCCAGGGCCAACGCAGACGACGATTTTCGGCAAAGTCATCGGCACGTGGAGCGCCTCCGACCCGGTCGCCGCCGCCGCGTCGCTCGGCAACCTGCCGCCGGGCCCGGCGTTGGTGAGCGCGACGCAGTCTGTCGCGGCCAATTGGATACAGGCGGATCCCGCGGCGGCGGGCCAGTGGATAAACACCCTGCCCACGGGCGAGGCGCGTGACGGCGCGGCGAAGGAAGTTGTCAAGGCACTGACGAGCACGGATGTGTCTTCGGCATTCACCTGGGCGATGAGCATCAGCGACGTGACGGTTCGCACCCAGCAGGCACGTGGTGTGGTGCAGGTATGGGGCCGCGCCAATCCGACGGCGGCCGCCGCCGCGGTGCAGGCCGCGACGGGCCTCACTGATTTGGGCAAAACGCGTTTGCTCGCGCAAATCCAGCGCTTTGCAACGCCGGGCGCTGCGGCGACGACGGATGATGTTGCTCCGTAGTTCAAAATAATATACAATTATTTTTGTGATTACCAGACGGGGGTTGAATCGCCGCATCTCGCTAAACTCGAACTCACACACCCTGCTTGCCGGAGTTTATGGCGGCAGGTTTCTTGCGGGGAACCACCGTCGGATCGGGGTGTCAGGCTCCTTTATACTCGTCATTTGGCGGGAGAGTTCTATGCTTAATTCATGGCCGAGCCGATCCCACCTGTAGAGCCGAATCCTTCCACCGGAGCCGGGGCGGGCGGGGATGCGGGAGGCAATTCCGGTGGTGGGGTGTTCCGGCATATGGGCTGGCCGCTCGCGGTGATGTTTGCCGCGGGGTGCGGGTTGATGGCGGTGGTGGTGCAACAATGCAGCCCCGGTGCGCAGGCGGAGAAATTGGCCATGGCGGGCGGGAGCGTCGTCAAAGGCATGGAAAAATTGGCCGAGGCCATCACTGCGCATCAAGTCACGACGACTTTTACGGAGCATCTCGTGTCCCTGCAGCCGGACATGAAAAACCGGATGCTTGTCGCCGAAGGGCGGACGACGGAGGATTTCAGCGCGCAAGACGCCAGTTGGCTGGGCACGTCAACTGCCGAGGTCCGCGTGCCGGTGACTTACCATTATTACGTCGCTTTGACCGACCCGTGGGAATTGAACGTGCAAATCACGTCCGCGGGTGTGGTGGGTGAAGTCATTGCGCCCGCCATGCGCCCGCTCAGCCCTTCGGTGGACACCGCCCAATTGGAAACGAAGAACTCCATGAACGGCTCCGACTTGAAGGATAATTTGCTCAAGGACTTGACCGTGAAATTGAACAGCCGGGCGGAGGCGCAAGTCGGGCTATATTTTCCGATTGCGCGCGAATCCATCGAGAAATTTGTGCGCAGTTGGATGCTCCAGCAATACAATCTTGCGCCGACAACCCCCGTATATTTGAAAGTGATTTTTAAAAATGAACCCAACGCGCCGGGGCCGCTGGTGCCGGTGACGACGAAGGGGTAGGGCAGCGCGGAAAAAACGCCCGCAAAAAAGGGACGGCGGTGAGGCCGTCCCTTTTTGGGGAGCGAAACGGGGCGAAGTAAGTTTTACTTCGTCGCTTCGTCGAGGATGTCGCCGAGGCTGGTCATGTCCGTGTCGCCTTTGATGCGCTCGAACGCGGCCACTTCCGCGGCGAGTTGCGAGGCATCATACGTCGCGGCCTTGATGGAGAGGCCGATGCGGCGGTCGTTATGATCCACCTTGATGACGCGCGCGGTGACTTCCTGGCCAACTTTGAGCACGTCCTTGATTTTCTCGACGCGGTCTTCGTTGATTTGCGAGATGTGCACCAGGCCGTCGATGTCGTTCGCGAGTTCGACAAACGCGCCGTAGTTGGTGATCTTGGAGACCTTGCCCTTGACCACGTCGCCGACACGGAAGTAGCGGTCAATCTCTTCCCACGGATCTTGCGTGAGCTGCTTCATGCCAAGCGAGATGCGTTGCTGGTCGGTGTCCACATCGAGCACGATGGCTTCGACTTCGTCGGCCTTCTTGAGCACTTCCGACGGGTGGTTGACCTTGCGCGTCCAGCTGAGGTCGGAAACGTGCACCATGCCGTCGATGCCCTCTTCGAGTTCGATGAACGCGCCGTAATTGGTGAGGTTGCGCACCTTGCCGCGCACGCGCGCGCCGACCGGGTAATTGTGGCGAACCATTGACCACGGGTTGACTTCGAGCTGGCGCACACCGAGGGAGATTTTCTGCTCCTCCTTGTTGACGGCGAGCACCACGGCGTCGAGTTCCTGGCCGACTTTGAGGACTTCGCTGGGCTTGGAAATGCGCTTCGTCCACGACAGTTCGGTGACGTGCACGAGGCC
>DATHOB010000093.1:0-11152 GCA_035485355.1 Opitutales bacterium
CTCGACCAAAAGACGAAGCCCGCATCGGTATAGTCGCCGTTGACATAAGTCCCCAGCACCGTCCCATTGTTGGTGACGCTCAGCCAAGTGTAGGTGTCATCGTCGTCGGAGGTGTCGATATTCGCGACCACTCCACCCGTCCACAGGCCAGCCGTGCCGTTGGTGCTATCGGTCACGAGTAGTTGGCCGCTGTCATTCATGTCCACGATGTTCCAATTGCCCATGTCCACCATAATATATTGCGGCGGCGGCACCCGCGGGAACACGATGCTCGTGTTGCCGGAGGAGGTGTAATTGGCGGGCACGTCCTGGGCGGCAAGCGGCGGGGACTGGAGAACGAACAAACTAATCAGGAGCAAAAAGCTCCGCATTGGCCATGCAACCAACGGGAATGGTTTTTTCATACTTGGGGCGCTAATGGGGTATAGACCCTAACGTGAACCAACGGTGAAAAATCGTAGGTTCGCCGAAAATAGCACCAATCAAATTATCTGCAAGTGATTTTTTAAGAAAATTATCCACAAAGTATCAAACAGGAAATTATCCCGTGATGTTGCGGAAACAAATTTCACTTTTACGCCGTTTTTGCGCGGCTTTGCCGTCGGCGCCATTCCCGCAGGCCGACGAGTGCAACGAGTGCGCCGCCCGCAAAATAGGTCGAGGGCTCGGGCACAGGGGTGATGAGCCTGCCGCTGCTATCCAAGGCGGCGCCCGCGGCCACTTCCTGGCCGCTCGCATTGAAAAAATCAATTTGCGCCAACTGAGTCGAAGTCAGCGCACTCGCGCCCGATCCGAAAAAAATATCGTTCGTGCCGCTGTTGCCCGCGGTGCCATCCCAGTTGGTGATGTCGAGCGTCGTCCCGGCGGCCCACGTCGCCGCGCTGCTATTGCCCACATACAGCACGCTGCCGCCGCTGCTGCCGAGGTCGATGGTCGAATTCGCGGTGAGCGTCAGCAGGTTCAAGCCCGCGGTGCTGGCCGAGCCGTCAGTCTGCCCGTTGAGCGCGAGCGTGCCACCGCTGAGAATGAGGTTCGTGCTGCTGCCGGTTTGGTTGGCGGTGTTCGTGAGCAACGTTCCGCCGGTGTTAATGATGAGGCTCGAAGTGCCGTCGAGCGCCTTATTGCTGCCGGTCGCCGCCAGCGTCAACGTGCCGCCGGAAATCACCGTCGCGCCGGTGAAATTGTTGTTGCCGGTCAAAATCAAGCTGCCCTGGCCATCCTTGGTCAGGCTGCCCGTGCCGCCGCTGATGGTCGCGCTCACCGTCAAGGTACTGCCGCTAAACTGTTGCACGATGAGTTCCTTGCCGCTGGCGCCCAAGGTGCCGTTCGCAATCGTGTAGCCCGCGGTCGCGGTGTCCAGCAACCCGCCGCTCGTCACAGTCAGCGTGCCGCTATGCAAGTCGAGCGTCCCCGTGCTCGTGGCGTTGACATCGAGTGAATTGACGGACGCGCTGCCGTTGAGCTTCAGCGTGCCCGTGTTGTTGGCAAAATAATTGGTCGTGGCGTTGTTGGACGAAGCGGCGAGCTGGCTCGCGCTCGTGTAGCGGACGACATCGCCGCCGCTCGTCGTGGCGAAGCCGGTGCCGTTCGCGTCGGTGACGGTCACACCCGCGTTCAAAATGCCGCTGGTAGTGGTGGTTGCTGAAGCGAGAATCGAGTGCGGGGCGGAAATATCAATATTCAGCGTGCTGCCTGCGCCGCGCGTCAAGGTGCTGCCCAAGGTCAACGTGGTGCCCGTGCCGCCGTTGCCGTTGATGACGAGGTTGCTGCCGGTGTTGGCGGTCAGGGTCAGGTTACCCAACGTCTGGCTCGATGCGCCGGTGCTTTTGCCTTGCACGTCGAGCGTTCCGCCGCCGAGGGTCGGCTTGGTGGTGGACGCCAGCACCCCCGTCGTTTTGGTCGAAAGGTCGAGCAGCAAAGTCCCGGCATTGACGATGGTTGCGCCGGTGTAAGTGCTGGTGTTGGTGAGTGACGTGGTGCCCGTGCTGTTTTGGATCAAATTACCCGAACCGGAAATGACCCCGCTGAGCGTGATCGCCCCCGCGCCGACCAGCGTGAGATTATCGCCGCTGGTGTTGATATTGCCGCTAACCGTCAATGTGCGCCCGCTGGCGACGTTGAACGATTGCGCCGCGCCCAGCACCACCGGCGCGGCGATGGTGAAATTGTTATTGCTGTTGGCCGCCGAGCTGAGGTCGATGCCGCTGGCGCCGATGGTCAGCGTTTTCGTTCCGTTGGCGCTGATGGTGAAGTTGCCGCCCGTGTTGGTGACGATTATTCCGCCGACACTCAACCCCGCGCCCACGGTGGCCGAGACGGAAGAGGTGAGGGTATTGTTAAACAGCGCATTCTCGCTGGCGGTCGGCACCACATTCCCCGTCCACGAAGTCGTCGTGCTCAATATGGTGGCGTTATTGGCCTTGGTAATGTTTTGGCCATGGGCGGGAACAGCCATCAGAATCGCCCAAAATGCCACCAGCCCCACGGCGGCAAGAATGCGCACGGCGAGGCTTTGGCGGGAGTTGAGGCGATTGAAGTTCATGGTAAAATATCTGGCTGATTTATGGGTAAAATCGGTTTGGTCGTAAGTTGTTTTAAAATTCTGCATCTTTCGTAATATAAGCTGGATATCATATATATGCTACCCCATGAAAAACGCCTATTAGCTTATGTTCTAACGTTCTCGACATTTGGGTGTAAACGTGGATTTGTGGTTTAGTTTTGGGAATGTTGATACATATGCATAGAATACCATCGCCTTGGGCATTCCCCCATCAGGTGAAATACGGATGTTCGGACGGGAAACAAGGTAGGCCAAGGGTGGCCGCAAGCGGCAAAATGGCCCTGCCCGACGCAAATACCATTTGCACCTTTTTTACGGTTTCCCCATGGTCGATATCCGCCTTCCCGCCATGTCTATAGCCACTCGCACCGGTGATTCCGGCACCACCGCCTTGATGTTTAACCGCCGGGTGCCCAAAAACCATCCCCGCGTGATTGCGGGGGGTGCGGTGGACGAATTGAGCGCCGCCCTGGGTGTCGCCCGCGCCGCGGCCAAGGAGGTCGCCTTGGCCGCGGTTATATTCACCGAACAAAAATGCCTCGTCGGCCTCATGGCCGAGCTGGCCACCGACGATGCCGACCGCCCGCGTCTGCTCGAATCCAAATTGCAACGTTTGCTGCCCGAGGATTTGGCCCGCGTGGATGCGCTGGTGGCGAAGCTGGAATCGCAACAGTCTCCCGCCCACACTTGGGACACTCCGGGCGAAAATCTCGCGCACGCGCATTTGCACCTCGCCCGCGCCGTCTGCCGCCGCGCCGAGCGCGATTGCGTGGCCCTCCGCGCCACCGGCGCGCACGTCCCCGAGTTGGTGTTGCAATACCTCAACCGATTGTCGGACGCGTTGTGGTTGCTGGCGGTTGCGGCCAGAGCTTGATTCCAACCCGCCGCTTACCTCCGCTTCTTCAATTTGGCTTTTTCCCGCGGCTTCAAATATGTCTTCCCGCGCAGGAGCTCCTCGTACATTTCCAGCATCCGCATGCCCTCGCGCGGGCGCACTTCGTCGGCTTTGATCGCACGGTCGATTTGTTTTTTCGGATTGCCGGGAACTCGCGATGGAGATTAAAACTGATGTCATGGGCAACGAGATCAACCTCCAATATGTTTACACTGAGAAGGTGCATCGGGAAATGTGGGATGCCTCTAATGCACAGAGACTGGCCCGTGTCATAGCGAAGATTATTTTCTGCCTTGCGGTTTTATATGTCATCCTCCTGAGCTTGCTGTGGTTGACTGGGAAGAAAATCGATTGGACATCGGAACTTCTATTTTTGGCCATTTATGGCGTGGTTCTGGCTTTTGTCCTTCTACGCTTGAATTCGCTTCCGAAACGGGCATTTAAAAAGACACCGGCAGCCAACACCGTTGGGAAATGGAAAATCAATGAAAGCAGCCTCGAATTTGAGACGCCGGGCTACCGGATAAATTTCGAATGGCGCGCATTCATCAGCGGGAAGGAAACCGCGGCGGGTTTCGTGTTATATGTCCAGCCGGGTCTCGGTTATTGGATTAGCAAACCAGCCTTCCATTCGACGGAAGAACTGGAATTGTTCAGATCGTGGATACAAAAGCACAACATCAAATTGAACTGAGGGGAGATGGCTTTTCAGGATTTCCCATTGCTGGCCGAGACCGGAGTTAGCGCGTCCTTTTTCCATTTATCACAGAAAAAGGCGTCGCTGTAGATGGCCGTTACGCGCCCACTGGCGTCAAATTCCACAGCCATATTTTTAAACGCCACGTCCTCGTCAACCAAGGGTAAGCGTCCGTTCTCGTCAACCAAAGGGAAGCTTCCGCTGCATCCATAGATTAGGGCTGTTCCGCCGCTTTTCGTCGGATAAGTTTGTAGCGGATTTCCATAAAGCGATTCGATTTGATCCCGGCTCATGCCGATACTGGCCAAACATCCGTCGTATCGCTTAAACAAATCCTGATTCATAGCATATTCTTTCTCGGCCAGCGATATTGTCGTCGGCGACAGGACCGCAGCCAATGGGGCAGTCACCATAGCGGCGGGCAATACGCCTGGCGATTCACGACCCGGCCCCGTGTAGGGCCTCAGATAGTCAATAATCTGATCTTCGGTCAGCGCCGGAGCGTTGATCGTCTTTGTAACGAACGCGGTGTCTTCGATGTCCCACTCCATGCTGCGGCTCACCTGTACGGTGTGCCCGTTATATATCTCCGTTTCAACATGCTGGGGGAGCGGCACCGGCTTCACTGTTTTGACCAAAGTTTGATCGCGAAACAAAAGATATATCTCTCCGCCTCCATCGGCGTTATCTTCAGAGGGTACGACGTAGCAGCCGATTAAGATGTAACTTCCATTTGCTATTGTAACCGTAAATTCATGATGCGCTGCGATGCCCAGCTTGGTCTTCACTGTTTCGAGCGATGCCCCGGTCGGGATTGCTAGAAAAGTCTTTTCGGGAATAACCAGACTGTTACGCATCGAAGCTGGACTAGCGCAGGCGGAGCACGCGCAGAGGGCAATTACTGCAACCATTCGTAAGCCGATTATTGCACATCTAAAGTTCATTTATGAATTCTCAACAAAAACACGCCATTGCTTGGGGGATAAACTGATTCAAATATCATAATGTGCGCGTAGCCAAGCCCAAGCAACGATATTTATCCGCGCTGGTGCAATTAAGCAGCAACAAAGCGCAGTCCGTGCAAAGCTGCCCCACTACTTCCGCTTCTTCAATTTGGCTTTTTCGCGCGGTTTCAAATAGGTCTTCCCGCGCAGGAGTTCCTCGTACATTTCCAGCATCCGCATGCCCTCGCGCGGGCGCACTTCGTCGGCTTTGATAGCGCGGTCGATTTGCTTTTTCATCAGGCGCGCCAACTCCTCGCCGTCCCACTGGATCATTTCCAGAATTTTGTCCACCCGTGCGCCGGTGATGGATTCCTCGATGTAAAAACCGTCGTCTTCATCTTCCTCGAGGAACACATGCACTTCGTTGACGCGCCCGAAGAGGTTGTGCAAGTCGCCCATGATGTCCTGATACGCGCCGACGAGGAACACGCCGAGGTAGTAGGGCTTGTTCGGCTGCAAGGGGTGCAGCGCCAACGTTCCGCGGACATCCTCGAAATCAATAAATCGGGAGATCTTGCCGTCGGAGTCACAGGTGATGTCGGCGAGCACCGTCTCCACCGTCGGTTTTTCGTCGAGCCGGTGAATCGGCATGATGGGGAAAAGCTGGTCGAGCGCCCAATGGTCGAGCAGCGACTGGAAGACGGAAAAATTGCACACATACTGCTCGGCGAGCATGGTGTTGAGCTGCGCCAGTTCGTCCGGCACATAGCCGCGCGCGGCGGCGCTTTTCTCGCGGATGTCGGTGCAGATTTGCCAGAACAAGTTTTCCGCGAGCGCGCGTGTTTCCAAATCGAGGAAGCCGAGGGTGAACAGCGTCTGCGCCTCCTCTTTTTTCTGCTGGGCGTCGTGGAACCGCTCCAGCTTCCCGTATTGGTCGCCGTCGTTGAGGATGTGTTCCAGCGCCGTCACCACTTCGTGCTTCTTGTGCTTGGGCTTTTTTCCGTTCAGCGGTTGGAACGGGACGGTCTTGGAAATGCGGTCGAAAACATCCAGCACCAAAATCGAATGCGGGGCGACCAGCGCGCGCCCGCTCTCCGTCACGATGTCCGGCACGGGCACGCCCGCGCTGTCGCACACGCTCTTGATGTTCGACACCACATCGCGGGCGTATTCCTCCAACGAATAATTCATCGACGACTCGTAATTCGCGCGGCTGCCGTCGTAGTCGATGCCCAGGCCGCCGCCGACGTCGAGCAGCCGCATGTTGAAGCCCAATTTGTGCAGCTCGACATAAAAACGCGTCGCCTCGATCACCGCTTTTTTGATGGTGATGATATTGGGCACCTGCGAGCCGATGTGGAAGTGCACCAATTGCAAAATATTTTCCAGCCCCGCTTTCTTCAGTTTGCGCACTGCGAGCATCACCTCGCTCGTTGTCAGGCCAAACTTCGCATCCTCGCCCGAGGAGGTCGCCCATTTGCCCTCGCCGGTGGTTCGTAATTTGATGCGCAAGCCGATACGCGGCTCGATGCCCGTTTCCTTCGCAATCCGCAGGATGTCGTCAATTTCCGAAAGTTGCTCGACCACAAGGATGACGTTTTTGCCCAGTTTGCGCCCCAACAGCGCAAGGCGGATATACTCGGCGTCTTTATAGCCATTGCAAATCAGCAACGCCTGTTTGCGGTCCATCGCCGCCAGGGCGATGATCAGCTCCGGCTTGCTCCCTGCTTCGAGGCCGAAGCCGTATTCCTCCCCGGCGTCGAGAATTTCCTCCACTACCTCGCGCAATTGGTTAACCTTGATGGGAAACACCCCGCGGTAGGTGCCGCTGTATTCTTCCTGGGCGATGGCGCTGCGGAACGCCTCATTCAACTGCACCACGCGGTGCCGCAGCAAATCCTGCACCCGAATCGTCAACGGCGGTTGCAACCCCATGGAAGTCGCTTCGTTGACGATGTCCAAAATCCGGATCTTGCGGTGGTCGGCGCAGGGGTGGACGCACAGGCCGCCATTCTCGTCGATGGAGAAATGGTTCCCACCCCAGCGTTTGATGCCGTAGTAATCCTCCGCATCGCGCAGCGTCCATGGGGCCGACGTATGAATTTTGAGTGCCACTGCTTGCTTGTGCTCGTTGAGCAGGGAAAGCGTTAAACCACTTGCCCGCGCGGTGCAAAGAAAATTTTCAACGGATAATGAAAATATTCACTGCGCCGGTGCGCGCTCCATTCATTTCGCCATCAATATGTAACCTTGCGCGGCCATTTTCCGTAGATATAACCAATCATTCATCGTCTTTCATCCATGCGCGGCCCGCTCAAAATCATTTTAATTGCAGCTGGAAGTTATTTGGCTGGTGTGCTCGTGCTGCTGCCCCGCCAACGTGAATTTTCGCAATTGAGCGACCAAGCCTCCGCCCTGCGCAAAGCCAACGCCGTCCTCGAAGCCCGCAGCATGGTCGGTCACGCCGCCACCTCGCAGAATTCCACTTCGCTCGCGCAATTTCTCCAGCAAAGCGGGCGCAACCGCCAGGATGTCATGCGCGACGCGTTGCAATTCGTCGGTCATCTCAAAACCGCGGAAATCCCCGGCGAACTGGACAAACTTAAAAAAATGCCCAGCACCGGGGCAACCTACCTGATGCGGCAATTGCTACTCGCGCGCTTGACGAACGACGACCCCGCCGCCGCCATGGCGTGGGCCAAGTCCGACGACCCCAACTGGCGTGGCGACGACTACCCGATGATTATGCAAGCTTGGTCGGCCAAAGATCCCGCTGCCGCCATCGCTGCGCTCAAGCAAATCGGCGACCCCGGCACGCGCACCTCGGTGGAGAGCCAGACTTTCGGCGCCATCAGCCTCGCCAATCCGCAACTGGCGATGGATTTGCTGAAACAAATTCCGCCCGGCCAACAATCGCCCAATGATTTGAGCGGAATTTTTCGCAACTGGGCCAGTGTCGACCCCGCCGCGGCCTCGGCGGCCGCATTGGGATTGCCCGCCACCCAATCGCGCATGAATGCCCTTGCCGCGCTTTCCTCCCAATGGGTGCAAGATGCCCGACCGCCGCGCTCGCCTTTGTCAACGCGCTTCCGGCTGGCGCCACGCGCGATTTAGCCCTGAGTTCGACCTTGGCCACCTTGTCCCAGCAAGATCCCAGTCAGGCTGCGGGCCTGCTTACGAATTTGCCGCTGGGTGACCAGCGCAATAGCACACTGGAGCAAATCGCATCCAATTGGGCGCAGCAAGACCCCGCCGCCGCGCTTGCCTGGGTCGGCAACAATTCCACCGGAAAAACCTACGACCTCGCCGTGCAAAATGTTTTGGCGCAAATGGACAAATCGGATCCGTCCGACGCCGCGACGTTCATTGCGCAAATGCCGGATGCGAATACGCGCGACGGCGCCATCACCCAACTCGCCTCCGCTTGGGCGCAGAACGACCTCTCCGGCGCGCTCGCCTGGGTGCAGGCGCTACCCGCTTCCGAGGGGCAGGCCCGCAGTGATGCCCTGCGCAATGTCATGCGCACCTGGGACGACAACGACCCGACCGCCGCGTCCTCCTACATCATGCAAAATTTCCAAAACGACCCGAACTTCAATGTGGTCGCCGAGCAAATGGCCGGGCATTGGGTGTATGCTGACCCGCAGGCGGCGCTAAGTTGGGCGGAGGCGCTGCCACCCGGTCAGGCGCAGGCGGATTCGCTGGCCACGGTCTTCAGCAATATAACCGTTTTCAATCCACAATCGGCATGGGACCAGGCGCAACAATTGCCCGCGGGTGAATCGCAAAGCAAAGCCATGGGCACGGTGTTGTCCACCTGGAGCACGCAAGACCCCAGCGCCGCCGCCGCGCTGCTGGGCAATCTTCCGGCCGGTCTCGCCTTGGATAATGCCACCGCCGCCGTGGCCGCCAATTGGGCGCAGCAAAATCCCACCGCCGCCTCTGAATGGGTGAACACGCTTTCGCCCGGCTCGGCGCGGGATGGCGCGGTCGTCTCGCTCATCGGCGCCGAAGGCAAAAACAATCCCTCGGCCGCATTCAATTGGGCCGCGTCCATCAGCGATTCGACTACACAGCAAAATCAATTGAACAACGTCGTCCAACAATGGGCCCAGAAAGATTCCGCCGCCGCCACTGCCGCGGTGGATGCCGCCAATCTGACCGGCCAGCAACGCACCGACTTGTTGAAAGCCATCCAGAAGGCCACCATCGCCAAATAACTTTTATGTCCGGCAAATTCAAAACCATCCTGCTGGCCGTCGCGTGTTTTGCCGCGGGAGTGATGACGATGATTTCCCAGCAGCGGAATTTGTCGAAGTTGCGACTGGATGTCGCGGCGTTGAATCAGTCCAACGCGTCGCTGAATTTCCAAAATTCTCCGAAAAAATCTTCCATCGCGGATGGGCTGGCGGGCCTCGCCGCGATTATGAAGGAGGGTGGGGGCAACCCGTTGGATATTGCGCAGGATGAATTGGATTTTGTGGGCAAACTCAAAATCAGTGAAATTGCGGGCGCGTTAGACGCCTTGAAAAGCAAGCCCGCCAACTTCGCGACCAACAATCTCCGCGCTTTACTGCTCGCGCGTTGGGCCGATGCCGCTCCCGCTGACGCCACGGCCTGGGTCAAATCCAAAGACATTCAAGATAATCGTTTTAATGATTATCGCGCCGTTTATCAGGCGTGGGCGGCCAAAGACCCCGCGGCGGCGATTACCGGACTTAAAAATATCGGCGACGCGGGTTTGCAGGCCAATATTGAAAACCAAATTCTGGGCATGATGAGCCTCTCCAATCCCCAATCGGCGATGGACTTGCTGAAAAAATTCCCCAACGGCCAGCAATCCACCATGGCGTTAAGCTACGTTTATTATTACTGGGCGGCGGTGAATCCCCAGGCGGCGTCCGCCTCGGCCCTGGCGTTGCCGGTCAGCGGCGCGAGTGAAAACGCCGTGAATAATCTTTCCTTTGCTTGGGCGCTGCAGGATCCCCAGGCCGCCGCCGCCTTCGCCAGTTCGCTGCCAACCGGGCAGGAGCGCAATTATGTCGTGTGGAATGTCTTGGATGTTTTGTCCAAGCAAGATCCTCAATCGGCCATCAGTTTGCTGGCCACCACGCCCACGGGCAACGATCACAATGCCATGGTTGCGGATATTGCCTCCAACTGGGCGCAAACCGACCCCGCCGCCGCATTCGCCTGGGTGGGCAACACTGCCACTGGAGCAACCTATGACCGGGCCGTTCAAGGTATAGTAAGCCAAATGGCTCAATCCGACCTCTGGGGTGCTTCGGCGTTAATCGCCATAATTCCCGACCCCTCCACGCGCGACGGCGCCATCACCCAGCTCGCCACCACTTGGGCGCAGAGCGACCTCACCGGCGCGCTCGCCTGGGCGCAGGCGTTGCCAGCATCCGATGGCCAGGCCCGCAGTGATGCGTTAAAAAATATCCTGCAATCCTGGGGCCAGAACGACCCGGCATCCGCCTCCGCCTTTATCACCCAAAATCTGTCCGGCGATCCCGGCTTCAATTCCGTGGCCCAGCAACTCGCGGGCAGTTGGGCCGCCGCCGATCCGCAGGCCGCTTTGAATTGGGCGCAGACGTTGCCCGCCGGTTCGGCGCAGGCGGATACCGTCACCGCGGTGTTTAACTCCGTGGCCAAAACGGATCCGCAATCCGCGTGGGACCTCGCGGGGCAAATGCCCCCGGGCGACACTCAAAATCGCGTGATGGGTGTCGTCGTTTCCCAAATGAGCAGCCAGGACCCCGCCGGCGCCGCCGCGCTAATTGGCAATATTTCCTCCGGCATTGCGCTCGACAGCGCGTCCGCCGCCGTGGCCCAAAACTGGATGCAGCAAAATCCCGCCGCGGCGGTGCAATGGGTCAACTCCCTGCCCATTGGCTCGGCGCGGGACTACGCCGTCACCCAAGTCATTTCCACCGAAACCAACAACAGCCCGTCCACGGCCTTTTCCTGGGCGTCCTCCATCAGCGATGTCACGATGCAGCAAAACCAACTGAGCAACGTCGTCTCGCAATGGGCGAAGAAAGATTCCG
>DATHOB010000094.1:0-11591 GCA_035485355.1 Opitutales bacterium
CCTGCTGCTGCACCCGCTAGCGAGGATTTGGTAATTTTGCCAGCCAGACCCGCTGGGGCTAGTTGTGCGCCATTGGCCGTCAGCGTCGAAGCCAGCACGGCGGCTGAAATGGGAATGTCCAGGCGGGCAAAGTGTGCGCGCAGATTCTCCAGCGCCCGGTCGGCACGCTTGCGCGCAGTGTTTTCGTTGATACCGAGGGCATCGCCGACTTCCGCATGGCTGAGGCCTTGAAAAAACCGGAGCACGACCACGGCGCGTTCGTCTTCCCGCAAACGACCGACGGCGTCATCGAGCATCGGGCGCAGGCTGTCCCAGTCGGTGGCAGGGGAGTTGTCAATGGCATGCATGCGTGCGGCCTCGCATTCGTGGTTTTGGCGGCGTTGTTCGCCGCGGACGGTTTTCAGCGCGGCGAAACGGGCGCTGGTGTGCAGCCAGCCGGCGAGCGCGTGGTGACGGGAGAGCGGCCCGGCCTTGCGCGCCAAGTCGGTGAAGACGCTTTGGGTGGCATCTTCCGCAAGGGCGGCATTGCCATGGGTCACGCGTAGCGCCACCGCGTAAACCATGTTGACCTGGCGGCGCACCACCTCGGCGAAGGCGGTCTCGTCGCCGTCCTTCGCGTAACGCTGCAACAGTTCCTGATCGGGCGTCATGGTTTTCTCCATAACACCCGGCCAGCGCGAAAGCGGCCCAAAAATATATCCCAAGCAAACGGGCACCCTTTCCGATTTTTACGGTTGACGGCGGCTAGCCCGATGTGAAGGCTAGTCCCCATTCAATCTCAACCCTTTCCCAATCATACTATGGCGGACAAAACCATCGACCAGCGCGTCAAGGACATCATCGTTGCCCAGCTCAACGTCAATGAAGAGCAGGTGACCCCGCAGGCTTCTTTTCTCGACGACCTCGGGGCCGATTCGCTCGACCTCGTCGAGTTGATCATGGCCTTCGAAGAGGAATTCAAGAACGAGATCAAGGGCGAAATCCCCGAATCCGAGGCCGAAAAGCTCACCACGGTGGGCCAGGTCGTGGACTACATCAAGACCAAGTCCGGCGCGAAATAAGCGCCATTTTGCCCATCCCGGCGGCTGCCGCGCGCCGGAAATTTTTGTTTGCTGCATGGATACCGCTTCGCCATTTCCCCGGGTGGTTGTGACCGGCCTTGGCGCCGTCACTTCCCTGGGTCACAACGTGCCGGATTTCTGGAACGGGCTCCTTGCGGGCCGCAGCGGCATCCACCGCATCGAGCGTTTCGACATCACGGACTACCCGTGCAAGATCGGTGGCGAAGTGCGGGATTGGGACCCGGCCACGCTGATGGATCCCAAGGAAGTCCGCCGCAACGACCGCTACACGCATTTCGCGGTTGCCGCCGCCTTGCAAGCCTTGGCCGATGCCAATTTGAAAAAAGGCGATAACGACCCCGACCGCATGGGCGTCATCATCGGCTCCGGCATTGGCGGCTTGGAGACGATTGAAAAACAATCGAAGGCGTTGTTCGACGGCGGCCCGCGCAAGGTGTCGCCGTTCATGATTCCCTCGCTCATTTCCAATATGGCCGCGGGCGTGGTCGCAATTTCCACTGGAGCAAAAGGCCCGAATTTCGGCATTGTGTCCGCCTGCGCGACGGGCACGCACGCCCTCGGCGTATCGCTGCGCGCGATGCAATTTGGCGAGGCCGACGTGATGATTGCCGGCGGCAGCGAAGCGGCGATCAACCGGCTCGGTTTCGGCGGATTTTGCGCCGCCCGCACGATGAGCACGAATTTCAACGATCAGCCCGAACGCGCCAGCCGCCCGTTCGATAAAATGCGCGATGGCTTTGTCATGGGCGAAGGCGCGGGGGTGCTCGTGCTCGAGACGCTGGAACATGCGCGCAAACGCGGCGCGAGAATTTATTGCGAATTGGTCGGTTATGCCGCCACGTGCGACGCCTACCATATCACCAGCCCAGACCCGGAAGGCGCGGGCTTGGCCAAGGCGCTGCGCACGGCGCTGAAAACCGCGGGCCTCGGCCCCGAAGACGTGGATTACATTAACATGCACGGTACGTCCACGGCCTATAATGACAAATTTGAGACGATGGCGGTGAAATCTGTTTTGGGCGCGCGCGCGTACAAGATTCCCATGAGTTCCACGAAGTCCATGACCGGCCACTTGCTCGGCGCGGCCGGCGGCATCGAAGCCATTGTCTGCGTCAAGGCCATTGAAACCGGCGAAATTCCGCCCACGATAAATTTAGAAACGCCCGACCTGCCCGATTGCGATTTGGACTACGTGCCCAATGTGAAACGCTCCGTTAAAGTGCGCACGGCGTTAAGCAGCAATCTCGGCTTCGGCGGCCACAATGCCGTCGTGGCGTTCCGGGCGGTGTGAAGCAAGGAGATACTCCCCGCCGCCCGAAACGCTCGCATACGATAGCTCTGCGGGCTTACGAATTATCCGCGGTTTCGCCGGATTCGCCAGCACCTTGCTTCTGGTTTTCCTGCGATTGGCGTTTTTGTCCCGGATTGTTGCCCGAGGACTGATTGCCCTGGGAGCTTCCGGGTTGCTGATCGCCCCGCTGCTGGTTTTGTTGTGCCGGGTAGTTTTGCGGGCGGTTCTGCTGTTGTTTTTGCGGTTGGGAACTGTCGCCGCCCGCCGGCAGATTGTCCCGATTGGGGCCTTGGCCCGACTGTTGACCGGATTGGGGATTGTTGCGAGATGTGTCGTTGGGATTCATGACAATGGCCTTGTTTTTAGGTTCGGATTAAATGTGTCAGTTGCCGCCATATTGCCCGGGCTAAGCACGTGCGCCTGGCAACAACCCACGCCCACACTATAACTAACGGTTTCTGAAAACGCAAAGACCCGGCCGGAACTTAACGACTTTTTACCATTTGATCCGGCATCCCCCGGTTTGTCTGCACATAAACTCCCTATATTATTCAGCAACTCTTGTAAGGCGTACATGCGCGGATTGCGTGTTTTCACCAGACACTGAACATTATTGATGGCTGCCTGAGGCGACGATTTGCCTCAAGGCGTCGTGGTAGCTGTGGTTGCCGGATGATACGGCGTAGTAACATCGGGCTGTTGGGTTTGATCCGTCACCCAAGTGAAGACGTAATAAACGGCGGGCACAGTGCCAATGCTTTTGGTGCCGTGAGGGTCATTCGGCCCGTAAAAAATAATAGCGCCCGGCTCGGCGATGTAAGTCTTACCCGCGAGCGTCACTTCGAGTTTTCCTTCCTTGAGGATAAGCATTTCTTCGTGCGGGTGGGTGTGGGGATCGTGGGCGGATTTGCCCGGGTCAACGGTGGTGATATGGCTCTCAAAGGTTTGCAGTGTGCCACTGGGGCCGTTGAAGACCTCGGCCCTTTTCCCGGAAGCAGTGATGGAGGTGCGCAGTTTGGTGGAATCGATGACGGTCGAGGTGACTTTGGTGCGGGCCGGAAATGCAGTCGTTTGCATGGGCGTGATCGTTGGCTCGGCAACGGCAGGGGTTGCCGCGGACGAGGAAGTGGCCGTCGCAACCGCTGTGGACGCCGCCGGGGAAGCGGCGGCGATTACGGTTGAGGCTGGAAGCATCGCTTCCAAACCCAAGGCGAACGACATTCCGGCGCAAAAAAATATAACTGAGTGGGCAAGGTTCGGCGTGTTCATAGTGGGGTTAATTGAGGGTGGATTGAAAATCATACGTGCCAGATTCAAGGTGGTATTCGACCCGGCCCGGTTCGGTGGCGAGGAACTTTACGCCTGGACTTGATGCCGCAGCGTGGCCGCCTTCGGTGACTTGGTCGGCTGAATTCGCGGGGATGTGGATCTCCGCGGTGGAGTTGGGGGGCACGGTGATGTGCCAGCGGAAAGTGTTTCCATCCTGATGCCATTCGCTTTCGATGAAGCCATAAGGCGAGCGATGCGAAGCCTTGACCGAGGTCAGGCCCGCGACCGGTGTGGGCTTCATGATGATATCTTTGAAGCCGGGCTGCGCGGGGTCGGAGCGGATGCCCGCGAGGTCTTGATAAAGCCAGATGACGAGATCGCCCACGAGCATGACGTGATTGCCGGAATTCATCTTCACGTCCGCGGTGTCGCCGTTCCAAAGTTCCCAAATGGTTGTCGCGCCATGCTCGACCATGTAGCCCCAGCTCGGGAAGTCGCGGTTGGTGGCCAGCGCGTAGGCCAAATCGGGACGGCCATTGTCGGTCAACACCCGGTTAATCCACGCCGCGCCGATGAGGCCGGTGCCAATGTGGTTGTGATAGATGTTGGTGATGCTGTTAACCAGATTCGCAAAGACATGCGTTCGCTCACCCACCGGAACCATTTCAAAGGCGAGCGGCAGCACACTGGACGTTTGCGTGCCGTTGTCGTAGAGGCCGGTTTGCGCATTATAGTATTTTTTATTTAATCCGGTGGTGAGGTTATACGCCGGTTCGTCGTAGGCCATGGCTTGCGGGGTTTCCTTGGCCGAGGGGCCGTAAATGATGTCAGCATACTCGCTCATCAGGGTGAGGTCGTAATGGAAATACGCCGTGCCCAGCAGCGGGCCAGCGGTGAGGCGCGCCGGGTCAACGCTATGGATGATTTTCGAGTCTTCCGGCGGCATGCACCAGTCGCCATATTTGTCTTTGGGCATGATATTGTCGGCGATGAACGGGCTCATGTGGTTTATCCATTTTTGCATGGCGGGAAAATTTTCCTTAATCGGCGCATCATCGCCGAATTGCTCGCGCAGGCTGTTGGGGATGAGGAGGAGCGCGCTCGGCCAGGTGACATCGTCATTATAAACTTTCCAAAAACTCGGCGCGACGGCGGGGACACTGCCGTCGATCCGCTGGGCGTCCACGATATCGCGCAGCCATTTGGCGTAAAGCAGGTGGTTGTCGAAAATGAACATTTCGCCGAGGGATTCGGCGGCGCGATCGCCGAGCCAGCCTTGGCGTTCGTCGCGCTGCGGGCAATCCGTCGGCATGCTGCGGTAGTTGCCGCGCACGCCCCAGACGACACATTGATAGATTTTATTTAGTAGTTCGTTGGAGGAGGCGAAGTCACCGATTTGTTCCAAATCGTCATTCACGATGTGGCCCTCCAGCGCATTAAGCGGCGGCGTGCCGGGGTAGCCGGTGACTTCGACGTAGCGGAAGCCGTGGTAAGTGAAGCGCGGCTCCCACGTTTCCAGACCGCCGCCTTTGAGGGTGTAATGGTCGGTGGCTTTGGCGGTGCGCAGGTTTTCCATGCTTATGGTGCCATCGTCGTGCAGCCGCTCGGCAAAGCGCATTTGCACCGTGGTTCCCGCCGGGCCCGTCACGGACAATTTGCACCAACCCACCATATTTTGACCGAGGTCGTAAACGAACACACCGGGGGAAACTTCTTTAACGGAGATGGGTGTGAGTTTCCCCGTGACGCGAATCGGCGCGATGTCCTGGGCGACGAGTTCGCCGCCGGGCGCGCTGGCGAGATTGGCGGCTGACCACTTGGAATCATCAAATCCAGGATTGGCCCAGCCCGGCATTTCTGCGCGGGCATCGTAATCCTCGCCATCATATTCATTGTCCGCGCGAATCGGACCCGCGTCGGTGAATTTCCAGGATTCATCGCTGAGGACTTCGGCGGTCGTGCCGTCTTGGTATTCGAGGTGGAGCTGCAAAATCAATTTGGGCCAGCCGAACGTGCGCAAGCCGTTGCGGCCAACAATTTGCGGGGCGTAAAAGCGGCCATTGCCGAGAACAACGCCGAGCGCATTGGCGCCATTTTTCAACAGGTCAGTAATGTCGTAAGTTACATAATAAACCCGCATTTCGTAATCGCTGAGGGCGGGGGAGAGCACGGCATCGCCGGCCTTCGCGCCGTTAACATACAGTTCCGATGTGCCCAGCCCGGCGAAGCTAACCAAGGCACGACGCAGCGGTTTTTCCATGGAGAATTCCTTGCGCAGCCAGCGCGCAGGAGTGGAGACGTTGGCGGTCGGTGCCGGGTCATCGCGGCCAATCCACTTGGCGTGCCATTCGTTGGCGGCCATCAGGCCCATCGTCCATTGGGCCGGTGGACTCCACTCGGTTGGCTGACCATCCTGATCCCAGATGCGAACTTTCCAGAACACATTCGACCATGTGGCCAGCGCGTGACCGGAATAAGCGATATTGAGTGATTGGTCAGAGGCGATTTTGCCACTGTCCCACAAGTCGGCGCGGTCTTGGGCGAGCAATTCAGGAGTCGAAGCCACGAGAATTTGATACGCGGTTTGCTTGATTCCGCGCGCGGGGGTTGGCCCGGCATCGAGCAGCCAAGTCAGGCACGGAGTGGAGGTATCCACACCCAAGGGATTGGCCAAACTGTTACAGCGTAAATCCGCGGGGATGACGGACGCGCGAGTGGAGGAAATAGCGGCCAAGAAAGCCAGGCCAACTTGGAGAAAAAAAGAAAACCAGTGCGGCAATTTTTGCGAGGGGGTATTCATGGGGTGGTAAGGGGGTGATGGGAAATTTATCCTAAACCGGGGCAAGTTCGAGCGTGGATTTTGGGCTTGGTCTTGCATTAAAAAAGGAGTTTCATTCTAATTGCTCTTTTACCCCCTTACCGGAGAACCCCCATGAATATTCGTACTGCTTGTTTCTTGTTTGGCTTGTGCGTGTGCGCGCCCCTCGCAGCGCAAACTGCCTCCCCCGTGCGCCTCGGCGCACTGACCACCGAACACCAGCAAAACCCCATCGGCATTGGCGACACGCAACCACGCGTGTCGTGGAAACTTCTTTCCGACCGTTCGGGCGAAGTGCAGACGGCTTATGAGATCCGCGCCGCTTCGACGGTGGCATTGCTTAAGGCCGGAACTGGCGATTTGTGGAGTTCCGGCAAAGTGGCATCGGACCAATCCGTCCTTGTGCCGTGGGGCGGCAAGGCGCTGGGTTCGCGCGCGCAAGTTTTCTGGCAAGTGCGGGTGTGGGACAAGGACGGCGTGGCGTCGGCGTGGAGCGACCCGGCGAATTTTGAATTGGGCCTGCTCAACACGTCCACAGACTGGAAGGGCCAGTGGATCACCGTGGATTTGCCGCGCTTTGACATCGAGGCCGCGCCTTTGTCCAAGTCGAATTGGATCACCGGTGGTGCGACGGCCGCCCAAGGCACGGGAGTGCGTCTCGTCTTGAATCTTCCTGCCGATGCCAAAATTCTCGACGCCAACCTGGACATTTCCGCCGACGGCCTCATCGCCATTTACGCCAACGGCATTCCGACCCGTGAAGGTAGCAGCAGCCACACGGCGCCTTTCCACGCAAATTTTGGCCAGAATCTCAAGCCCGGTCGCAATGTCATCGCCATCATTTCCGGCGGTGTGCGTAGCAATCGCGGCGGAGGCGGCCGCGACGCCATTGCCGCCCATGGCGAGATTGTATTGGCCGACGGCCAGCACATCGAAATCAACACGGACGGCTCATGGAAAGCAGGCATAGTTCCCGCCGCCACAACCACCGGTACCACGGCGACATCGTTTCCCGCGCCCGGTTCCTGGGCGACGCCGGAGTTTGACGAATCCACATGGGAGGCTGCGACTGTTATTGGCCCGTATGGCGATAGCAAGCCCGTGGCATCCGCCGACAGCACGATTGGGGCTGGCCGCTACCTGCGCAAAACTTTCACCGTCAAAGGATCCGTTGCCAGTGCTCGCCTGTATTCGACGGCTTTTGGCGTTTACGAGGCGAGCCTTGATGGCCAACGCGTGAACGACCACCAGCTCGACCCGGGTTTCACGTCTTATGACAAGCGGGTGATGGTGCAGACCACCGATGTCACGAAGCTGCTCAAGCCCGGAGCGAATGTTCTGGGTGTCGTTCTGGGCGATGGCTGGTTTGCCGGTCGCCTGGGCTGGATGGGCCTGTATCAATACAAACAAGTCAGTGACCATCCTTCCTTCAATGCCCAGTTGGAAATCACCTACGCCGACGGCACCAAGGATGTCATCGCCACGGATAACACCTGGAAAGGCGGTGCGGGCGAGATTACTGGAGCCGACGAACAACTCGGCGAAGTCATTGACGACCATAATGCCGTTGCCTACGACAAGACCGATTTTAACGATGCGAGCTGGGTTGCCGCCACCGTCGAGGACCACAGCGCGGTCGCCATGGTCCCGCAGCTTGGGCCGCCGGTGCGCCAGACGATGACGCTGACGCCGAAAAAGATTACCCACCAGGGCAATTTGTGGCTGGTGGACTTCGGGCAGAACATGGTTGGCCATATCCGCCTTACGGCGAACGGCACCGCCGGCTCGGTCATCAAGGTCAGCCACGGCGAAATGCTTAATCCCGACGGCACGATTTATACGGAAAACCTCCGCCCGGCCATTTCGCTGGATGAATTTGTGCTCAAAGGAGGAGGCGCTGAAACCTTCGAGCCGCGCTTTACTTTTCACGGTTTCCGCTACGCCCTCATTCAGGGTTATCCGGGCGAGCTGACGGCCGACAACGTCCGCGGCATCGTCGTGGGTTCGGACTTTCCGATGACCGGAACTTGGGAATGCTCGAATCCCGACGTGAATCAAATTTTTTCCAACATCCAATGGAGCCAGCGCGGCAATTTCCTCAGCGTGCCGACGGACTGCCCGCAGCGCGACGAACGCCTCGGCTGGATGGGTGACGCGGAAATCTTTAGTCCAACGGCCGCCATTGACGGCGATGTCGCGGCCTTCTTCCAAAAATGGATGGTGGACGTGGACGACTCCCAGTCTCCAGCGGGCGGCTTCACGGCGGTTTCGCCAGTCGCCAACCAAAACACCGCCGCAGACAACAACTGTTACGCCATCTGGGGCGACGCTGGCGTCATTGTTCCCTGGGTCATGTATCAAACCTATGGCGACAAAAGGTTCCTTGCCGACAATTACGCCAACATGGCGCGCTGGATTACCTTCCAATATAACAAATTTCCCAATCTGCTGGTCAGCGGCGGAGTGGGTGACAATCTGGCCCCGGTGGTGACGCCGGTGCGCGGCGCGGCCGGTGGTCCGGCTGCATCGGCCGCTTCGGCTCCCGCAGTCGCAGTTGCCGCGCCGGGCGGCACTGCTGGTGCGCGCGGAGCTGCGGGTGCCCGTGGGGCGGGTGGTGCGGGTGCTGGCGGCTTTGGGGCGCGTGGTGGCACCCCTGTTTACGATACCGCGTATTACGCCAATTCCATCCGTATTCTCGCCAAGTCCGCTGCTGCGCTAGGCCTCAAGGATGACGCCGCAGGATATCAAAAACTCTATGACGCAGCGGTCCAGGCCTTCGACAATGCCTATCTTACCCCCGACGGCACGGTCACCAGCGACACGCAGACAGCTTACTCGCTCGCCATTCAGTTCAACCTCGTACCCGATAATCTGAAGCAGGCGGTTGCGCAAAAATTCCTCGACAACATCGCCCGCTACGACCACCTCACCACGGGTTTCGTCGGCTGCGCATGGATTTGCCCGGCCTTGACTACCATCGGGCGCTCGGATGTGGCGTGGAAACTAGTTTTCACCGACACGTTCCCCTCGTGGTTATACGAAGTGAAAGACGGCGCGACAACCATCTGGGAGCACTGGGATGGATGGACACCCGAGAAAGGTTTCATGGGCTCCAGTGAAAATTCCTTCAACCACTATTCCGAAGGCGAAGTCGGCTACTGGTTTTACAGTTCCGCCGCCGGCATCAAGCTCGACGACGACAGCCCGGGCTACAAGCACTTCTTTTTTACCCCGCAATTCACTGACAAGCTCACTTACGTGAAATCGTCCATCGAGTCGCCGTTTGGCAAAATCTCCGCCTACTGGCATGTCGAGGGCGACCAGATGGTGTATGACACAACCGTGCCGCCCAACAGCTCGGCGACGCTGCAACTGCCGATACCTCCGCAAAGCGTGATGCAGAACGGCAAGCCGCTCGCGGCAGACAATGCCACCAGCACGAGCATTCCGTTGGTGGCCGGAACGTATCACTTCTCCTTCCCGAAGAATTTGATCAAATAATGCGCGGACGCGCTTTCGCATTGCGCTCGCGTGGAAATCGGTTAGGATAGATGTTACGTTTTCGTAACAATCCAAACCATGCCGATTTCCACCGAGCGCGAGCCGTGCCCTCCGGGCACAATTCCGGATTCACCCGAATCTGTCTCCGACAAAAAGCCGACGACCCTGGGCGTGCGGCGCCTCGTTAACGCCTTCTTTTATTCGATGGAAGGATTTGGATCGGCCTACAAGCACGAGGAGGCGTTCCGACAGGAAATTTATCTGGCGCTGGTGCTGATGCCGGTTGCGGTTTTGTTGCCGGTGGATTTACTGGGCAAGGCGCTGATGATTGGCAGCGTGCTATTGGTGCTGATCGTGGAATTGCTCAATTCGGCGGTGGAGTGGTGCGTGGATTTGGCGGCGAAGCAGCAGCTCCACCCGTTTGCCAAGCGCGCGAAGGACATGGGTAGCGCGGCGGTGTTTTTGAGCCTGCTTAATTGCCTGCTGATTTGGGTGTTGGTGATTGCGCAGGCGTTTGCGACCGGGGTGTTGCATAAGTAAAGCGGTTGAGGGGGAACAGCGGCGCATCCGGCCTTGTCAGCACAAGGGGATTCTGCCATGTTCGCAAGTTCCCCGCGTATGTTATTCCCAAACCGACTGCCCATGGGTTTCCCGGTCCCAATTTGGATCCGGATGGGCTTCGCCGCGCTTGCTGCATTGCTCGTAAGCGGCTGTGGCAAAGGCAGCGCCACCGCTCTGTCCGCACTGCCGGCCAATGCCACGCCGCTGGAGCGCGCCATCGCCCAAGCCCGCACCGCGCTGGGGCCGGACGATAAGCTTGATGCCGTCAATTCACTGGTAATGGCGGGAACCATCACGGACGCCAATAGCCAACCCATGGGCCAAGTGGTGCTGATGTTCAAAAAACCCGCGCGTTCGCGCACCGAATTGCGCGCCCCCGACCAAACACTTAAAATTCAAGGCTCCGATGGCATTGAGGGCTGGATGGTAACGGTGGACAAGAACAACGGAAAAACGCTGACCATTCTCAATGGGAAAGATGAACTGCAGAATGTTTATGAGAGCATTGAAAATTTGTATTTTTACCACGGGCCCGAACGCGTGCGCGGTACCACGGTCAACTTGGATGGCGACGCGCAATATCATGACGCCGCGTGCGAAAAAGTTTCGTTCCAGTACCCCGAGAGCCTAACTTATGTGCGTTATTTTGACCACGCCACTGGCAAGCTGCGGGGCACCGTGGTTGAGCCATTGGGCGAGGAATTCGTTGAAGAAGGCGAAGCTACCGTCAACGGCATAATCTTCCCCAAGGTTTTGAAGAGCTATGATAAGGATGGAAAGCTCATCAATACGGTCAAATTCGAAAAAATTGCTGTGAATGCGCCACTGGATGACCGGTTGTTTGCCACGCCATCTTTGATGGATTTGTACGCTCCGGCGCCGAAAGCAACCTCCACGGATGGCGCCGCCTCGGCCAACGCGGTGAAAACGGCCAATGCCGCTGCACCTTCCACTCCGCTGGCACCGTTGCCGGGTTTAAAACCCAATTGAAGTACCATGCTCGTTCTTGACACCAACACGCCCAAATTCTGGGACCAACTCGCCACATTTTGCGCCGGCGCGCAACCGG
>DATHOB010000095.1:0-9787 GCA_035485355.1 Opitutales bacterium
AAAATGAAATCGGCGGTTCAGGCGCGCACATGATTAGGCAGCGGGCTTTTGGTGCCCAACTTGGCTTTGTGCGCCTGCTCGTGTTTGTCCACAATGGGCCGGAAGTCGCCTTGCTCGCAACTGCGGACAAATTCCTCTGTCGCCGATTGCAAGAGTTGCCAGCGCCCACGGATGTCCTTCGCCTCAGTGGCGGTGATGTTATTGTCCAAGGCGGCGGCGGCGATGGTCGATAGCATGTCGGCGAACTCGTGGACGATTTCGTGGCTCGCGGCAGTCAGCGAATGCGTTTCGCCGCCGGGGAGGGACTTGGGGCTTTTCACGTAAAAGCCGTCGGCGCAGGCGCACACCCATTGGGCGACGCGGATGCCATCGGTCAGCCGCGCGAGCTGTTCGACCCGGTCGAGAGGGTTCTGTGCGCCGCTGCCGCCTTCCTCGCCCGGTTCGGCCCATTTATAGATGAGGGAAGTGGACAGGCCCATTTCTGCGGCCAGTTGTTTGGCATTCGCCTTTTGGAGCAATTGGCGGATGAGTTCGTGGGATTTCATACGCCGTGAGTGTCGCAAATTCCTCGTGTTTCGGCGATTATAATAACCTGCGTCGTTTGTATAACATAGCCCAGAATCTTAACATTTTATTTATGTTCGGTGGAGGATTTGGCAAAACTCTCCACCACCCATTTCGACAATTCGGCGTCGGGATTTTCGGCGGCGGCGCGGGTAATGGTAAAGGTGTCGCGGTTGGAATTGCGCGCGACGATTTTTAAGCCGTGTTGGTAATCACGAAACTTTTGCTGGCAGAGCGCGCGAATGCTCTGGTCTTTATCGAGCGCGGCGGCGGCGAGCACTTCCCGCGCGCCTTCGTCGAATATGAGGTGCAGGCCGTGCTCGCGCAGGAAGTCCTCGGCAAAGCGGTCGAGGTCGGCCATAAGCGCGCCGTGCTGGAGGTGTGAATGCTCGGCGAGCAGTTGCTGAAGCGCGGCGTGCGGGTCCTTGATGGTCGCATCGGTGACCTCGAAGCCGCCCACACCGGCGGAGGGCAAATGGAATTTGAAATCGCGGAATACGCGTTCAAGCACGGTAAGCAACCCGCGCGCGCCGGTGCGCTCGGCATGGGCGCGGGCGGCGATTTCGTGGATGGCCTCGGCGGTGATGCGGAAATCAATTTTGTAACCCTGGAAGTCCTCGCGATATTGCTGGAGGATGGAGCCTTCCGAGGAGACGAGGATTTGCGCGAGGTCGTCCGAGCCCAGCGCCTCGCAGGCGACGCGCACCGGCAGGCGGCCGATGAATTCGGGCTCGAAGCCGTATTTGATAAAGTCGGAAGTTTCGGTGTGGCGCAGATACTCATGCGGTTCGCGGCCCGAAAGATTTTCCCCGCCAAAGCCGATGCGCCCCAAGTCGAGGCGCTTTTGGACGGCCTCGCCCAGTTTGTCGAACGCGCCGGAGACAATGAAAAGAATGTGCCGGGTGCTGACCGAGCGTTTGCGGGGTTTTTTCGCGCCGCGGGAATATTCCATCATCGCCGTCATCTGACCCATCATATCGGTCGGCGACACCAGGTTGACCTCGGTGTCTTCCATCAACTTGAGCAAATTAATCTGCACGCCCCGGCCCGAGACATCGCGTCCGTGGCCGGCATCGGAGGCGATTTTGTCGATTTCGTCGATATAGATGATGCCATATTGCGCCAGTTCGACGTTGCCGTTGGCGACCTTCACGAGGTCGCGCACGAGATCTTCGACATCGCCGCCGACATAACCTGTCTCAGAAAACTTCGTGGCGTCGGCCTTGACGAATGGCACGCCAATCAGGCGGGCAATGGTGCGCATCAAGTATGTCTTGCCCACGCCCGTGGGCCCCAGGAGGAGGATGTTCTGTTTGCTATATTCGCGTTCCCGGCGCTCCGGCTTGTCGAGGCACAGGCGCACATGGTTGAAATGGTCGCAAATGGCGACGGAGAGGACCTTCTTGGCCTCGTCCTGCTTGACAACGTAGCGGTTCAGATAATCGCGGATTTCCTTGGGCTTGAAGGAGAATTCGCGGATGCGGCGCAGGGCCTCAAGGTCGCCCTCGCTGTTGGCGGCGGGTGGGGGAGCTTCGGGGGCGGGTTGGCCAAAGGGATGGGCTGCACCGGGGCTACCAGCGCTGGAGCCATGCGTGCGCAGCCACTCCTGCATTTGCTTCTGCAGATCGTCCAAGGGAGTGCGGGGGTCGTCTGAACTCATTGGAAAAAACGTTTTGACAGGAGTTGAGGAATGCGGAAGTATCTCACGGCAAATAACTTTCAACGCGCGCCCCCCGGGCGCTCCGACCGGAGGCCACCATGGCAGCCAATCTAACCAAACGCGACATAGTACTGGAAATATACGAGAAAACGGGCTTTCCGCAAAAGGAAGTCCGCGACACCGTGCATATGACTTTGGATGTCATTGCCCGCGCCCTGGCGCAAGGCCGAAACGTCGAGCTGCGCAATTTCGGAGTCTTTGAAGTGCAGGTGCGCAAGAGCCGCATCGGCCGCAACCCGAACAAGCCGGAAAAGGACGTCGTCATCCCCAAGCGGGCGGTCATCAAGTTCAAGTCCGGCAAGGAGTTGAAGGCGGAGTTGAAGAAGATCGACCTGATCGCGATTGAAACGCCGCCAGCGTGATGCCCGCGACGGGCCGGTTGAAGCTAATTCTTGCGCCGAGGCGACAAGGCCGAACGCAGATTATCCACGAATGGACACGAAGGCAGGAGGGTATATTCGGGTGGATTCGGAGAAATTTTTTTCACTATGAGCACTTTTCAAAGCCTGCCGGGTTTCCGGGAATTTTACCCGGAGGACTGCGCGGCGCGCAACGGCCTGTTCCGCGCCTGGCGCGAGGCTGCCCGCCGCCAGGGTTTTGCCGAATACGACGCCCCGGTGCTGGAGCCGTTGGAGCTGTTCACCGAAAAATCCGGCGAGGAAATCCGCACCCAGCTTTTTGAGTTTGAAGACAAAGGTGGCCGCAAAGTCGCCTTGCGCCCGGAGATGACGCCCTCGCTCGCCCGCCTCGTCGCCGCCCGGGCGGGTTCGCTGCGGAAGCCGGTCAAATGGTTCAGCATCGGGGAATGTTTCCGTTACGAAAAACCGCAAAAGGGAAGACTGCGGTCGTTTTACCAATTCAATGCGGATATTTTGGGGGAAGCAGGGCCGGGAGCGGATGCGGAGTGCATCGCACTGCTCGTCGAGTCACTCAAGGCCTGCGGGCTGGAGGAAGGGGAGTTTGAAATTCGGATCAGCGATCGGAAGTTGTGGTTTTACTTTTTAAAGAAATATGTAGAAGAGGCAAAAATTCCAGAAGTGCTTTCAATCATTGATAAATGGGATCGAGAGCCACAAGAGGTTTTACGTCAAAAACTGGGAACATATTGGTCGGACGCACAAATAATGCAGGCGGACATAAATACCTTCATGGAAGCAGCTGAATTGGGCCGAACGAGGTTATTTGAATGGCTGGATGGGCAAAATTCTAGCCAATTAAGAGATCGTGCAAATGACTTGGATGAATTACTTGAAAGTTTACACGGGTTAGGCGTTGCCCAGTTTGTACGTTTTGATCCGCGGATAGTCCGAGGTTTGGCTTATTATACTGGATTTGTTTTTGAGGCTTATCAAAAGATTGGAACGGCACGTGCATTAGCTGGCGGAGGTCGCTACGATAGCCTTATCCAAAAATTTGGCGGACCAGATGTTCCTGCCGTGGGCTTTGCGATTGGCGATGTCACTGTCACCGATTTGCTGCAAGAATTGAAACGCCCCCTCGGCGATGTAGATAAGCCGGACGTGTATCTCGTCATCGGCGGTGAGGCGGAACGCAAAACCGCGCTCGAGCTTGCTGGCAAACTGCGTGCGGCGGGGCTGGCGGTGGATTATCCACTTTATCAACTGAAGGAAAACCAATTTGGTAAGCAACTCAAGACGGCAAACCAGGTCGACGCGCGGCTGGCGGTAATTCTCGGGCCGGATGAAGTGGCGAAGGGTCAGGTCAAAATCAAACACATGAAATCCAACAGCGAAGCGGCGTTTGCCAACGACGCCAGTCTCATCGAAAATATGCGCAATATTTTGGTGAATGGATTGCCGGTATAATCCGCGCTACAAATTAACATCTTGCATTTTTCGCCACGGTCTGCGATACACACCGCTTCGTCGAGCGTTGGTTCACTGGGTTCAACCGGTTTTCATAGCGTTCAGAACCCTTCAGGCCTCTTTCCAGGTAGCGGCCATTTAGCGGTCACACTCACCTCGGAAAATTAAATTACAGGCCCGTTGCCTCTGCCATTGGCCGAGGCTGGAGCAAAGGCATTTACGCCTTCGCCTGCTCAAGCATATGACATCTAGCACTATTACGAACACAGCCAACACGTTTGCCCAACTGGGCCTGAGCGAGCCGCTTTTGCGCGCGCTCACCGAAAAGAAATACACTCAGCCCTCGCCGATTCAGGCCGAGGCCATTCCGCATCTCCTCGCCGGGCGCGACCTTATGGGCTCCGCGCAGACAGGCACGGGCAAGACGGCAGCGTTCGCCCTGCCGATTCTCCAACGCCTTTCAGAAAGCCTTTTGCCGCGCACGCCCAACTGCCCGCGCGCGCTCATCCTCACGCCCACGCGCGAACTCGCCGTGCAAATCGGGACCAACTTTTCCGCCTACGGCAAGCACCTCCAATTGCGCCATGTGGTGATTTTCGGCGGCGTCGGCCAGGAGCCGCAGGTACGCGCCCTCGTGCGTGGCGTGGATGTTTGCATCGCCACGCCGGGTCGCCTGCTCGACCTCGCGCAGCAGGGATATGTGCGTTTCGATAATGTGGAAATCTTCGTGCTCGATGAAGCCGACCGGATGCTGGACATGGGTTTCGCGCCGGATGTGAAACGCATCATTTCCAAGCTGAAGCCGGATCGCCAGTCGCTCCTGTTTTCCGCGACCATGCCCTCGGCCATCCTTAGCCTCGCGCGCAGTATTTTGCGAAATCCCGTGCGGGTCGAGATGACCCCCGAGTCGCCCACGGCCGAGCGCGTCAAGCAGAGTGTCTATCAAGTGCAGTCGGGCGGAAAGTATCCGCTGTTGCGCCACATCCTCAATGAACAGCGCGAAGGATTGATCCTCATCTTTGGCCGCACCAAGCATGGTTCCAATAAACTCGCCAAGAACCTCGCGCACGACGGTTATCGCTGTGAAGTCATTCACGGCAATAAATCGCAAGGCGCCCGCCAACGCGCGCTCGAGTCATTCCGCACCGGCAGCGCGCGCATTCTCGTCGCCACGGATGTCGCCGCGCGCGGCATTGACGTGAAGGGGATTTCCCTGGTGATAAATTATGACATTCCGCACGAGCCGGAAGCCTACGTCCACCGCATTGGCCGCACGGCGCGCGCCGGAGCGGAAGGACTCGCGATTGCATTTTGCAGTCCGGAGGAACGCTCGAACCTTCGCGGCATCCAGCGCCTCATTCGCCAGGAAATCCCGGTGGTGACTTTGCCCAAGATTGATTTGGAAACGCCCAAGCGCGTTCCGGCACCGCGCCATCCCGCTTCCTCTCAGCCGATTCGCCGCGATGAAACTACCCATCATCGCGCCCACCGCACCGAACCGGCTCATCCTACCCGCCACGCCGAGCCAACGACACACCATCGCCGTACGGAACCCGCTTTGCCCGCTCGCCATGCCGAACCTGTTCAGCAGGCCCGTCATAGTGACCCGGTTCAACATACTCGGCATGCTGAGCCAGCGCACCATACGCGCCGCGCCGCGCCGACGCACCAGCCCCGCCCCTACGACCCGAACCGCCACCCGCGGGAAGTAGAGCCCGGTGAGCCATTGCCTTACTCGATGCCGGTAGCACACGCTCCGCGCCATGCGCCCGCCCATCGTGCTGAATCTTCCCATCGTCCCGCGCATACCTCGCATGGCAGCCATCGCCCGCGCCCTGGCCCGGCCCATTCTCCGGCGCGGAAAATTTACGCCGAGACTCGGCCTGCCCCGGACTCGCACGAAGGCGAACATGCTTCCGCTGCTCCGCGCGCGCATAGCCGTCCTCATTCCCGCCCGGCCTCAGGTGGCGCGGATGACCGTCCCTCGGGCCGGGTCGGCATTCATTCCAGCCGGCAACGCCGGGGTGGCCACCGCTCCGGCTGGGGCGGCTGGGGCCGTCAATAGCCCGCAAATAGGGGTTGCCAAGCAACGAAGCGACCTTCATTGTCTTCCTTTACGCCCTTTCCGACCGTTCATTTTCACCCGGAGGTTCCCTTGAGAGACGAGTATTTAAAAGAAGCCCATAAGATCATCACCGACCCGAACATCCTCATTAATGTGGTGTCGCGTCGGGTCAAACAGCTTAAATTCGGCATGAAACCCCTCGTGGAATCGCTGGAAAAGCTGGAACCCGAGGACATCGCTCTGCGCGAGGTCATCGAGGGGAAGATTGACTACGAGCTGTGGGACGGCGTGGAACGCGGAGCGTAATCCGCTGCTGCCGAGCTGCCGGATGAAGCCGGGTCGTCGCTTGCTTGCTCTTTTGCACCGCTTATAGTGGCGCAACTGGCCTAAATGTCATGTCCGCCGCGTCCAAAGACCCCAAGCGGTTTACAGAAATCCGCAACGCCAAGGCGTTTCACCTCTACCACGTGGGGGAGCGCATGGAGGCGGGTATCGTTTTGCGCGGCACGGAAATGAAATCCCTGCGTCAGGGACAGGCGCAATTGGCAGATGCCTTTGTGCGCATCGAAGGCGGCGCACCGGTGATGCACCACGCGCACATCAACGAATACGCGCAGGGCAACATCCACAACCATCCCCCGCGCCGCCCGCGCAAGCTGCTGCTGCACGCGCGTGAGATCGCCAAGCTCAAGGCAGCGGTCGAGATGCAGGGTATGACGGTGATTCCGTTGCGTTTATATTTTAAAGGCGGTCTGGCGAAGGCGGAAATTGCATTGTGCAAGGGCAAGAATCAGGCGGACAAACGCGAAACCCTGCGCCGGAAAACCGAACTCCGCGAAGCGCAACGGGTGATCCGGAAGTGGAAGTAGGTTTTATTTCCGCGAACGGGCCCAATTTTTTCTCCCATGCTCCATGTCGTCCTCTTTCAGCCGGAGATACCCCAGAATACGGGCAACATCGGGCGGGTATGTGCGCTGACCCGTTCGCGGCTGCACTTGATCCACCCATTGGGGTTTCGCATCACCGACCGGCACCTCAAGCGCAGCGGCATGGATTACTGGAAGTCGCTTGATGTGGTGCACCATGATAATTGGGAGGAATTCAAGCAGAACAAACTGGGGCCCAAGCGTTTGTGGCTGTTTTCAACCCATGCCAAACAAACGTATTGGGATGTGAGCTATGCCGATGAGGACGGATTGCTGTTTGGCAATGAAGGGGCAGGAGCGCCGGATTGGCTGCATGAATGGGCGGGCGAGGAGCGGCGGGTCCGCATCCCGCAAGCCGACCCGGCTTTACGCTCGCTGAACCTCTCCACGGCGGCAGGGATTGGCGTATTCGAGGCGATGCGGCAATTACGGAAGTAATAGGGCTGAGTTTACCCAGCTGGAGGAAAAAGGCCAAATTTTACCAGACGGGTGTAATCGGCAGGCAAAAAAGCCATTTTTAGCCCTCAGGGTTTTTCCGAGTTTTCGGGCGTTAAGATGCCTTAACACTCAATTGACGCCGAATTGCTTTTCTCCTCGAGAAATCGGGCTTTTTAGAGCTGGCCCTACGGGAAAACCCGGAGACAAGGTAGGGTGGTAACACGTTGCCGGTCAGGCCAATTGCCGAGCCAGCTTACGGCCTATTCCCGCCGTAATTACAAGGTCGTGCCGATGTTGGAAAACGTCCCGCAAACGTAAGTTGCGGGTATGAACTCCACGACACATCTCCAAGCCGGAACCTGCCACTTCCGCCGCTCCCTCCTCACCCTCTCGATGGTCCTGTGCCTCGCCCTTGGAACCCTCGCCCCCCACACCGCCCGCGCGGTCGCCCCCAGCAGCGGAGTCCTTTTCTCGGATGCCCTCGCCAACGCCCACAAGATCGCCGAGCTCGACCCGACCTGGGAGCTCTTCATGGTCAAGGGCCAATCGATGGAGCCCCAGTTCGGCGCCAACTCCATCCTCGTCGCCGCCCAGACGAAATACTCGGATTTGAAGGTCGGAATGCTCGTGGTTTACAAGGACAGCACCGGCGACCTGGTCGCCCACCGCATCATCCAGAAGAACGACAACGGCTGGGTCGCCAAGGGTTACAACAACGACAAGACGGATCCCTGCCTCGTGACCGCCCAAAATTTGCAAGGTGTGGTGTTCGGAATCCTGAACTACAAGCACGGCTCGGATGCCCTCGCCACAGTTGACCTCAAAGGTAATCCCCCGGTCGCTTTCGCCAAGACTTACTAGGCAGCAAGGTGGAGATGATAGGATACTGAGGCCGGGCCTGGCAGGGCCCGGCCTCACTCTTTTTTTTCGGCCAGCCTTGCAATCTGCGCGCAAATGAATAAAGTTGATTCAAACCGGAACGATATTTAAGAGTGACGGTCTAACCCTTGTTGGCAGTCTTGCTAGAGATTGCCGCACTATTTTATTCACCCATGAGCGACCCCGCCCCCCAAACCACCGCCCCCGATCCCGCTAAAGCTCCCGCCGCCGCCGCGCCTAAGTTCAAGGAATTCACCTTGAAGGAGCTCGACCCGCGTATTCAGAAATACATCGACCAAGCCGACAAGGCGGTGGAAAAAACGCCGCAAAGCGCCATCGATTTATGCAACGGCATCCTTTCGCAAAACCCCGGCGCGCTCGACGCCCGCAAAGTTTTGCGCAAGGCGCAGCGGAAATTGATCCCCGCGCAAAAGGGCATGACCAAGCTTTTTGGCAGCATGACGAACGCGCCGTTTGTCATGAAGGCCAGCTCGCAAGTCAAGTCCGACCCCAAGGGGGCATTGGAAGCTGCGGAAAAACTGCTGGCGACCAACCCTTCCAACATCCAGGCACTGCGCCTCAGCGGCCAAGCCGCGGAAGCAATGGGACTTTGGGGTACGGCGGCGCTCGCGTATGAGAACATTCGCGAGATCAAGCCCGAGGATATTGAAAATCTGCACACGTTGGGTCTGGCCCTCATTCAAGCCGGCCAGCCGAAGGAAGCTATCAAGTGGGGCGAGCGCATTCTCGAGTTGCAGCCCGGTAATGGCGAAGCCCAGGCGTTGCTCCGCCAGGCTTCCGTCGCCATCACGATGGACAAGGGCAAGTGGGATGAGCAGGGCGACTTCCGCTCCAAGCTCGCCGCCGCCAACAAGGCGGCGGAGCTCGAGCAGCAAGCGCGCCTCTCGAACGACCCGGAGACTCTGGGCCGCCTCATTGCCAAGCTCACCGAGACAATTTCGCGCGAGCCGGAGAATATCAATCTTTACCGCGATATCATTGGCTATTACCGCCAATTGCAAAAATTCGAGGATGCTCTTGAATGGGTGCGCAAAGCCCGCCAGCAACCGCTGGGCCGCGCCGATACCACGTTGGAAAAGCTGGAGAGCGATCTTACCATCAGCCTCATGCGGACCAAGCTCGAGCAGCTTGAAACGGCGGTCAAGACCGACCCGTCTCGCCAAGGCGAACTCGATGCCCTGCGCAAATCCGACCTCGAATTCCGCGTCCAGCAGGCGAAAGTTCTCGTCGATAAATATCCGAACGACTATGGCTTCCGCTACGATTACGGCGTGCTGCTGTACGAGACCGGCCAGATGGACACCGCCATTCGCGAATTGCAGGCCGCCCGGCGCAACCCGAAGGTCTC
>DATHOB010000096.1:0-2331 GCA_035485355.1 Opitutales bacterium
CAAATTCATGCCCGCCACCCCGCTGACGGATTTTTCCCGCCTCTGCCTGCACACGATCACGACCAAGCCGTGGTCGCTGGATCACGCGTGTAAGGAATACGCGCGCGCTGGCGTCAAGAGCATCAGCGTCTGGCGCGACACGCTCGTAGGGCGCGATGTCGCCGCCTCCGGCAAACAATTGCGCGATGCCGGGCTAAGCATCGTTTCTTTGGTGCGCGGTGGTTTTTTCCCTGCGGCTGATGAAATCGGCCGCCAAAAGGCCATCGACGAAAACCGCCGTTGTATTGACGAGGCCGCCGCGCTCGGCGCGCCGATGATTGTGCTCGTGTGCGGCGCAGTCGCGGGCCAGCCGCTCGCGGAATCGCGCCGTCAAATCGCCGCGGGCCTCGCCGCTGTCTTGCCGCACGCCAAGGCCACGGGCGTCAAACTTGCCATCGAGCCTTTGCACCCGATGTATGCCGACACGCGCTCGGCCATTAATACCCTCAAACAGGCCAATGATCTCGCCGCGCAGTTCGACTCCTCCGTCGGCGTCGCGGTGGATGTTTACCACTTGTGGTGGGACGACCAGCTCCAGGCCGAAATCGCCCGGTGCGGCAAGCTTGGTAAATTGTTCGCCTACCACGTCTGCGACTGGCGCTCGCCGACGGTGGACATGCTCAATGACCGTGGCCTGATGGGCGAGGGCGTCATTCCGCTGCGCGAAATCCGCGGGTGGGTCGAGGCCGCGGGCTTCACCGGTTTTATTGAAGTGGAGATCTTTTCGCATCGCCTCTGGCAGACAGATCAGGTGGAATTCCTCCGCCAAATCCAAGCCGCCTACCTCCGGCACACTTGAAACAATTTTTTATCCATGAGTAAAAACGTAAAAATCCACCGCGTCGGCATCATCATGAATGGCGTCACGGGCCGCATGGGCACCAACCAGCACCTGCTGCGCTCCATCTCCGCCATTATGAAACAGGGGGGGGTGCGCGTCGGCCCCAACGAGGTCATCATGCCTGACCCCTTGCTCGTCGGCCGCAATGCGGACAAGCTCCGCAAGCTCACGGAAATTTCGGAGGCCAAGAAATTCACCACCGACCTCAAGGCCGCGCTCAAAGACCCGGATTACTCCGTTTATTTCGACGCCCAGGGCACGCTCCAGCGCGCCGCCGCCGTTAAGGCCGCCGCCGCCGCGGGCAAGCACGTCTATTGCGAAAAGCCCACCGCCGTCACCACCGCCAAGGCGCTTGAGCTTTACCACTTCTGCAAAAAAGCCGGGGTCAAAAACGGCGTCGTGCAAGACAAACTTTGGCTCCCCGGCCTGTTGAAGTTGCGCAAGCTGATTGATGCCGGATTCTTTGGCCAGATTCTTTCCGTGCGCGGCGAATTCGGCTACTGGGTCTTTGAAGGCCACACCACCGTCCAGCCCCAGCGCCCGTCGTGGAACTACCGCAAGCAGGACGGCGGCGGCATCATCATCGACATGCTTTGCCACTGGCGCTACGTGCTCGATAATTTGTTCGGCCCGGTGCAATCCGTATCCTGCCTCGGCGCGACGCACGTTCGCGAGCGCGTGGATGAAAACGGTAAAGCCTACAAGTGCACCGCTGACGACGCCGCATATGCGACGTTCGAAATCAAGGGCGGCGTTATTGCGCACATCAACAGTTCGTGGTGCGTGCGTGTCCGGCGCGATGACCTCGTGGTTTTCCAGGTCGACGGCACGCAAGGCAGCGCGGTCGTCGGCCTGCGCAAATGTTTGGTGCAAAATTACCAGAACACCCCGCGCCCGACGTGGAATCCCGATGTCGAACAGCCGATCAATTTCTTCGAGGGCTGGACGGAAGTGCCCGATGCTGCCGAGTATGACAACGCTTTCAAAATCCAATGGGAGATGTTTCTCAAGCACATTGTCCTCGGCGCGCCGTTCCCGTGGACGCTCCTCGAAGGCGCGAAAGGCGTGCAACTCGCCGAACTCGGCCTCAAATCCTGGAAGAAACGCGCCTGGGTGGATGTGCCGAAATTAAAGTAAGTGCTTTAGTGCGTAGTTTTCTAGTTCTTGGTTAAGAAGCCTTCGTAATCTTTAAATTTCAACAAAATCTTGGCTAACCAAGAACCAGGAACCAACAACTAAGAACCAAGCACTAAAACACTAAACACCAAAGCACTATCATAAAATGAAACGTGTTGCTTTAATCACCGGCGGCAGTCGGGGCATTGGCTTCGGTTGCGCGGAGCATCTGGCCCGCGTGGGCTTCGACCTCGCCATCAACGGCGTTCGGGAGGAAAAGGACGCCGCTCCCGCGCTTGATGCCCTGCGCGCCCTCGGCGCGGAGGTCGTTTATT
>DATHOB010000097.1:0-5314 GCA_035485355.1 Opitutales bacterium
AACGTATAACAACCGGCGCGGCATCGTTTCAGGCTTCCTTAAATTCGCGCTGCAACGGGACTGGGTCACGGAAAATCCTCTGCTAAAAATCCCAGCCCATCGGATTCGTCGTCGTCGCGGCGGCGCTGTGACGCTCAATGCGGCCCAGGCACGCGACCTCATGGTGTTCGTGGAGCAACACCACCCCAGCGCTGTGCCGTTCTTCGCGCTGTGCCTGTTCGCGGGCATCCGCCCCTGTCTCCGCACGGGTGAAATCCTGCGTCTCAAGTCTGAGCATGTGAAACTCGCCGATGGGGTCATTCGCATAGATGGCGAAGTTTCCAAGGTGCGGGAGCCGCGCATGGTCACGATTCAGCCGAATCTAGCGGCATGGCTGCGGGCCTACCCGTTGGCGAAGTATCCCATCATCCCGACCAACCTCCAGCACATCCGGGAGAAAGCAGTGGCTAAGCTCAACCTCTCGCATGATGTCATGCGTCATACCTTCATCTCTATGCACGTTGCAAAATACCGCTCCATCGGCGAGGCGGCGCTGCAAGCGGGCAATTCGGAAAGCATCATCCGCAAGCACTACCTCGACCTCAAAAGCACGGCAGAGGCTGAACAGTTTTTCAGCATCATGCCGAGGCAACAGGGTCGCATTGAGGCGATGACTATGGCCTTTCCGGGGTCTGAGCAACCTTTGGAGGTAGCCGTGTGACCTCCGTGCTGGGCCTTCACGTTTGCTGTTGCATGTCACACCCATTGACCTGGCGCTTATATTTGTAATAAAACGAAACGCGTTGCGTTTTTCTAATTAGGTCAATCGCCCGCCAGCGGAATCGTGCCCTATTTCTGTCGTGTCCCTAGCCCCGCCAGCACCGGTCTTGTTTTCCAATTGTAAAAAACGAATCGTGGTTCGTTTTCGTAACATTGAAAACGAAACGCCGTTTCGTATTCGCAGAAAAGCCTCTTGGCCAATGCCTAATGCAAATCGAACCATTTTTACAATTGGCAGAAAGCATGGTCAAAATTGCTCATAGAGGGTGGCAACCCGCCTCAATGAAAAACGAAACGCCGTTGCGTTTTTCTAATTATACAAAATTCCGGCTCCGCGATTTTGCACCCATTTCTCTCATCTAACTAGCCTCGTCAACGTAGGTCTTGCTTTTTAAATGTAAAAAAACGAACCGCCGGTTCGTTTTTCTAATTAGGTCATTATTCCGCCTGCGGAACATTGACCTAATTTTGGACGCCGTAGCGGCACTCCCAAGACGATATGTTAATATCGTGTTAACCAAATCGGAAACACCGTTTCTGAATAGGGGTAAAAATAGATGCGAACGCTGGGCCTATTTTGAAATGTAATACGCATGTACCTTCTCACGGATGAGTTGCCGTTGGAATAAGGGGTGCGGCGGTTCTCCCAGCGCGGCATTTTGATTCTAGGGAAGAAAACGAACCGCCCGGTTCGTTTTTCTAATTATACAAAATTCCGGCTCCGCGATTTTGTATGTATTTTGGAAACCCCACTGATAATCCCGCGCGGTGGACTAAACGCGATATGCGTACCGGCCGCCCCCGCAAACAAGTCAGAGCCGAAGTCGCCGCTCCAATCAGCCGGCCAACCGGCAAGCGCATGGCCAGCAAGGCCGGTTGCTCCTGATGTTTAACCAGACCACTACTCCACCACCGCCCTTCATAACTGCGCCTTCCTCCGCCGCAGTCAAGGTGGAGAGCGAAGCGGACCTTGACGGCGGCGATATAATTGAAGGCGCGCGGGCGGTGATGGATACCCATGCAGAACTTGTTGCAAGTTCCTGCAAGCTTGGCGCTTACCATGCGTTTCGCCGATCAAAAAGGCCCATCAATCAGAGAGTCTTCCGATATTCGGTCTATACTCGGACTCCTTAGATAAGTCCGGCGTCACGGAAACTATAGTAACCCAGCCTCGATGGGTCATCGTCCTTGTGGCCGATGACGATATGGTCTAACAACTCGATGCCAATAATCTTGGATGCTTCGTTTAATTGTCGCGTCACCTCCAAGTCGGCAGAACTTGGCGAAGGGTCGCCACTAGGGTGATTGTGGACACACACTATGGCGGCGGCTGACGCCAATATCGCGATACGGAATACCTCCCGAGGATGCGCCAGCGTTGAGGTAGCCGTTCCCAGCGTCACGCGGTTTCGGCAAATTGGCCGATGCTTCCGATTAAGGCATACCACGTAAAAGCTCTCCTGCAAGGGAGCATCGTCGAAAGCTCCCCTCATGTATTCGACAATCCCCGGTGGGGTGTTGGTCATCTCCTGATGACTGGTTCTTACCACCGTGTATTGAATGCTTGCTTCATAAACTTGCATAGTTGGTGCGAAATCGCGCCAGTTCCGGTTCCGGCAACGTGCCGGGTCATCCAGCCAGCCCGATCTCGCCTCCATGGTCACGCCAAGGCAAAGCGCCCCCGGCCAAGTGGCCGGGGGCGCGTGGTGGAGGCGACGCAGGAGCACTACCTTGCCTGGCGTGATAAAATGGGGCGACAGAGGGCAGGCCCAGGCGGTTCAAATTCGGCTATTGGCGATTTCTCGGCTGAGTAGCCTTTGCGCCTAATTGCGCCATTTTCTTCGGCCCCACCGGGAGTCTCGGGCTGTGAGGCGCGGAGCCTGGCCGGGAGCCTGAGCGCGCCGCCCGATGGCGGGAAACGAGGCGGACGGCGGCGAAAGTGACTCGCGCCCGGGTCTTCCTGTCGGTGCCTGATACCCCGGCCTCTTCACGAGGGCGCGCCGAAAAAGCGGAGCGCGGCGCGTTGTCGTGAGGGTCGGAAATCGGCGTAACTGTCCGTCAATACCCGGCCTCGATTTCAGCGGGCGATGGCCCGTATGGGTATTCCGGTTGACGGCCAAGTATGGGAAATGGCGTTCATCACTTACGCAGCTTCAATCCTTGCGCTTTGCGCTAAGGAGAGAGGTGTCCCCCCCTGAAGAAAACGCGACTGCGTTTTCATAAGTAGGTCTGCGAAGTCAGTCATTTTAATTATGTTGAGTCCAAAACCACAGTTAAATTTGAAGAGCGCGAAAGAATACTTTCGCGAGCATTTGAGCATAGGGGATTACTATGCAGAAGGTCAGGCGGTGACAGGTCAATGGTTCGGCCAAGCTGCTGAAAAACTTGGGCTCAAAGGCAGTGTTGGGGAGAAGAAATTCCTGGCTTTGTGCGAAGGGTTGAACCCCGAGACCGGCCAGAGACTAACCCAGCGGAAGAATTCCAAACGCCGGGAAGCCGGAAAGACCGTGCCTAATCGGCGCGTTTTTTATGACTTTACAATCAGTCCGCCAAAATCGGTGTCAGTGGTCGCCCTCATGCAGGATGCCCGTATTTTGGAATTGCACAATCAGGCGGTCAAACTGGCGATGGCGGAACTGGAAAAGTTCGCCGGGACGCGCGTAAGGAAGTCGGGCCAAAAAGGGGAGCGGGTAACAGGCAATATCCTGGGCGCGGCCTTCCGGCATGACACCAGCCGCGAACTTGACCCTTTGGTGCATACCCACTGTGTGGTCTTCAATGCCACCTTTGACCCGGTGGAAAACCGCTGGAAGGCGCTGGATGCGTCCGGCATGTACCGGCTTCAAAAGTTCGCGAATGCCTACTATTTCCACGAATTAGCCAAGGGACTGCGGGGACTCGGCTATGAGATCGTAAGCAACGGGCCGAGTTTTGAAATCCAAGGTGTTCCTGCCAACGTCATAACCCAATTTTCAAAGCGGCATCGGCAAATTGATGAAGAAACCCAAAAACGCATTGAGCGCGAGGGATTGCGGGGCAATGTCAAGGACGTGCGCGAGCAAGTCGCCCGTGATGAGCGGAGGAGGAAAATCAAGGACTCGACGGCGGAACGACTGCGCCCGGATTGGGTCAGGCAATTGTCACAGGCCGATCACACTGCTCTGGATACCCTGCGGGGAGTGACGCTAAGAACCCCCGCCAAGGCCAATGTTACGGAGATAGTCGCATGGGCGGATGAGCACCTTTTCGAGCGGCGGTCGGTGGTGAATGATTATGAACTCATGGCGGCGGCACTGGCCCATGGTCGGGGTGAGGATTTCGACTTGGCGGCGATGCGTGAGGCCATTGAAAAACGTAGTTATATTCGTGAGGACGGCACGCATAAGCTCACTTCTCGCGACGTATTGTGCTGCGAATTGGACATTGTCATGGCTGCGCGTGAGGGTCGCCGTCGCCATGCGTCGCTCAATCCAGATTTTGACTGTGCGCCCTCCTTGTCAGAGGAGCAAAGAGCGGCAGTTAATCACATTCTCAAGAGCCGGGACTTTATCACCCTGTTTCGCGGCGGGGCGGGTACCGGCAAAAGCTTCGCTCTTAAAGAAGTTGAACGAGGCTTGGTTGCCAGTGGGCATCCAGTTGTCGTCCTGGCTCCGCAACGGCAGCAAGTAACCGATCTCCAAAAAGACGGCCTTCCGGCTCAAACCGTCGCGCAAATGCTGACGGCCAAGCAGCTTCCGACGAAAGCCGTTGTCATCGTGGATGAGGCGGGCCAAATCGGCGGTCGGCAATTGCGTGAGTTGATTCGTCTCGTGCAATCGAAGCACGGGCGGCTAATTCTCTCGGGCGATACTCGTCAGCACGGAGCCGTGGCGGCCTCGGATGCCCTGCGGGCCATAGAGGAACATGCACGTCTCAAGCCAGCGGAGATTCAGGAAATCCGCCGCCAAAATCCTAAGTTGGGCCGTTCGCGATTGGAACGTGCATCCATTCGCGACTATCGCATGGCGGTCGCGGCGGCAGCGGATGGCAAAGTGAATGAATCCTTCGACCGGCTCGACCGTTTGGGCTGGGTGCGTGAATTAGATGGGACTGAGCGGCGTGACGCGCTCGCCCGTGAATACCTCGCCACCATTGAGCGCAAAGAGAGCGCCTTGGTGGTTGCCCGGACCTGGACAGAGGTGCGTGGGGTCAATGACGCCATCCGTGAGCAATTGAAAGCTTCCGGAAAATTGAGCGGCGGCACGACGCTCACCGTTTACCAGACGGTGGATGGCACTGAGGCGCAAAAGCGTGAAGCTAGTTTTTACCAAGCCGGTCAGCGGGCTTATTTTTTGCGATGGTATGGGCGCTTTGCCAAGGGCGATACCTGCGAAATAACCGGAGCGAATGAACATGGTGTCGTGCTGCTCAAAAACGGTCGCCGTTCCACATTGAGTTACCGCTACACCGGTCGGATAGTGGTGGCCTCTGCCGCTGAGATGGAAATAGCTCTCGGTGACCGCCTCCAGCTCAAATTCAATGGCTCCTCGGTGGAAGGGACACGGCTGAACAACGG
>DATHOB010000098.1:0-18605 GCA_035485355.1 Opitutales bacterium
CAATTGGTTCGACTTCCCGCTTCGGGCTTCCCGGCGCCCAGCGTGGCCGGAGAGCGCGGACAACTAACCAAGGGAACCTTCACCCACGCAAAACTGAATTCGCGCGTGGAAGTCACCCTTGGCCAACTGGAAGTGTTCAACGGCAAGCTGCAAGTGCCGTTTCTGACCCTTCGCGAAATTACATAGCTGGTTCGGAGGCCCCGCCACAAAACGCCCCTCGGCCCGCCAGGGCCGAGGGGCGTTTCATTGGCGGGCCTGAGCTTGTTCTAACTTCTTATAAGTCCCAAAGGTGCGCATAAAGGTGCTTTGGCTATATCCGGGAGTTGTCACACCGGGTGCAGGGGTGCGCTCCTGCTGCCGCTAAGCTAACACCACATTTCGCCGCCAATCTCTTGGCTTCAGGACTACCTTTCAAGCAACACCAGCTTTAGGGTACCACGTCAGCACGAGACAAAAGATGTCAATTCGATGACATTGGAAACGATCGCGTCGCATATAACAAATCTCCGCACAACTTATAAAAATATCTTGCGTGTTCCCGTATCCTTGACCACAAACGTGGCCTAACGGGGTAAATACCCTAATTCAATTCCGTTAGATAACCCAGAAAACTTTTGCACCATGAAGCAGCGAATCCAGATGCGAGTTGGTTTGTTCGTGCTTGCTTGGTGTTTGAATTTGGGAGCAGCGGACACATTTGCGCAGACTACCTCCGGGCAGGATAGTTTCACGAGCCAGAATTCCTCCACGAGCGGCAATTCCACGACTTCCACCACCACGACCGACACCTCCGGCAATGCGACACCTTTGACGCCGGATGCGATGGCCGCAATTCAGCAGCAACAGCAGCAATTGACGCAGCAGTTTATGCAGCAACTGCAAGCGACTACTCCGGATGACCGAGTGGCCTTAATCGCCAGCTTGCAACTACAAATGGGCAATCTGAACGCGAGTTTGTTGCCGCCCGCGCTGACCCCGGATCAGCAGGCCCAGGTTACCGGACAGCAACAAGCCGCCTCGCAGGCGCTTATCCAATCCTTGCCGCCGGAGATGCAAGCGACCGCTACCAACATGCTGCAACGCCAGCAATTGGTCCAGCAAATGGCGACGGCCACTCCCGAACAGAATGTTGCGCTGATTGCGCAGGTGCAGCAACTCGTCGCCCAGCAGGAACAGGCCGTTGCGGCTCAATCTGCCTCTGCCGATAATGGAACGGCAACTGACCCCGCTACTCAAGCGGAGCAGGTAGCCGCATTGCCCGCCGAGCAGCAGCCTATGGCCCAAGCGCTCATCCAGCGTCAGCAGGCCATTCAGGCTGCGATGCAGCTATCGCCAGACGACCGCGTTGCGGCCTTGCAGGCCATTCAGGCGCAGCCGCTGCCGACATCAGCTAGTACTGATTCTTCACCAACAACTTCCTCGCCATCTTCCCAACCCTAAACTCTCTGAAAAAGGACTCGCCATGAAAGCATTCATTCATCTTGGACAACTCGGCTGCATTAGCCGCCCAATTCTGCGCGCCCTTTGTCTGGCCAGCCTTGTGCTATCCGCAGTAACGCGACTCGCGGCCCAGGACCAAACAGTGACTGGGAATCTGACCGTGACCAAAAACACCACGATTTCCGGCGACTTGGAAGCTGGCAATATCTCCAGCACTTATAATACCAAAGAATCGGGAGCCGCCGGTGGGAATTGGATTCACTATGGCCTTGATATGGGCGACATTTTTTACAAACCCAGTTCCACGACCTACCTTTACCCCGGCTATAACATCAGCGTTGGCAACGGCAATTCGTCCCTACTACCAGCCAATGTCACCTTCTCCGGCTACAGCCCCAACACCACTTGGACCTGGCAGCAGAATTTGTATGACAGCGCGAACTTCAGCATGGACGGGAATTTTAACCTCAGCAACATAACCCTGCAAATGCAACTTACTGACCAAGGCGTCCTCACCTTGAATAGCCCATATTACAATACTCCCAGCAATATCACTCTTGATCCCGGCAACCAGAGTATTGTATTCAGCAATGGCCTCACGATTCATCAGACGAACAGCACTCTCGTGCTGGGTTTGGGGTCGGATGGATTCGCCGTCGGTAGCAATGTGACCGCCAATGGCACCGACACCTTTGCCTTGGGAAACAATGCCACTGCCAACGCCACCGGCGCTTTTGCTCTCGGCACCAACGTCACTGCCAACGCCCTGAATTCCTTCACCCTTGGACATTATGCCAACCTGACCAATATCTCAGGCAGTAACACTACCTGGGTTTCCACCGACCCGGCCTTGATTGTCGGCATCGGCCAGAATACCTCCAGTGCACAGAATGGTTTGGTTGTCCTCAATAACGGCATTGTTTACTCGGGCGCGGGGAATCAAACCTACGATAGTGGAACCGGTCTCCCCCAAGGTGTCGGCAACCGCCTGATGTGGATACCACAAAAGAACGCCTTTTTTGCTGGCGGACCGAAAAGCAGCCTGGTTGCTCAATGGAATTACGGCAATATTGGCACGGGCGCAGTAGCTTTGGGGGATAACGTTTCAGTCGTGGGCAATGGCTCGTTGGCAATCGGTGCGAACGCATCTACCAATGCCGCTAGTGGTTACGCAGACGGTAGCGTGGGTATTGGCCGCAATTCCATTGCTACAGGCCAAGGCACAATTGCTCTAGGAAATAATGCGACTGCCAATTTAAGCAATACTGGCGTCTATTACACCATTGCTGGTGGAGCGGTTAGTCTGGGATATGTCGCTGATTCTCATGGCTCGGGTTCAGTGGCCGCCGGATATTATTCCGTTGCTTCTTATGATGGTACCGTTGCTCTTGGCAATGGTGCTGGCGCTGGTGGCACCTATTATGGAAATTATGGCACATCAATCGGCGCGGTCGGGATGGGTGATAACAGCTTGGCCGTCGGGAATGGGTCCGTCGCCATCGGCCTCAATAACAATTATGCCAACGGCACCGGCGCGGTCGCCCTCGGCAATGCTAATATCCCGGTTGGCAGCGGCGCTGTCGCTATCGGCAACACTAATGCCGCCACCGGGAACGGCACCATCGCCCTCGGCAATAATGTCACTGTGACCGCAGACGGATCATCGGGGTCAGGGAAAAACCTTGTCGTCAGTGGCAATAATGCCGCAACGCTCGGTGCAAACAACACCATCACTGGCAATGGCACCGGAGGAATCGCGCTCGGCAACAACATAACCATCAATGGGAACAGCACGGTGAACGGCACGGGCAGCGTTGTTTTGGGCAGCAATCTGACTGTTGCCACAGACCATGCGCTCGTCGCCGGGCAATGGGCTGGCGTTAGCAATGGCTCGGGCAATTTCACCATTAGCGGCAATGGCAGTACCTCCATCCTCTTTGACCTCGGCAATGGTACCTCCTCCGGAAACCTCAGCAACGCCCTTACTGTCCTCAAAAATGGCAACACCACCATTGGAGGAATCTCGACGAATATTATTTTGGATCCAAGCAATCAGACCATCCATTTTAGCAGCGGTCTAACCATCGACGGCTCTACCAGCAATTTGACGATTTTTTCCGGCAATGGCGGTTTTGTCGCCGGTAACGGAGCTGTGGCGACCGGCAACTGGTCGGCAGCGCTGGGCGGGACAGCCGATGCTACAGGCGGAAATTCTGTAGCTCTGGCTTATGGCTTGGCTAGTGGCAACCAGTCCTTGGCGGGGGCAGCCGGTATTGCCTCCGCTAACGCCGCTGTTGGTCTGGCTGGAGGCAATGCCACGGGCAACTTCTCTGTAGCGCTATCCAATGGCATCGCCAATGGCGTCGGCTCGTTGGCTTTTGGCAGTGGTTCGCTCGCCAACGCTACCAACACAATGGCCCTCGGGGTAAATGCGACTGCTAATGCCACCGGGGCGATTGCTCTTGGCACCAATGTCACTGCCAGCGCTTGGAGTTCCGTAACCGTCGGCCATTACAACAACACGACGATATCCGGCAACACCACCACCTGGGTGGCGACCGACCCGGCCTTTATCGTGGGCATCGGCAGCGCTAACTCCACCGCCAACGGTCTGGTGGTGCTCAACAACGGCAACACCTCCATTTCCGGCGATGCCGCAATAAATGGCAACGCGACTATTGTTGGTAACGCTAATATCGGCGGCAACACCACAAATGCGACAATTTCCGGCAATGTGACGCTTTCGCAGCGTCAAGGGGACGTTTATATGGGGATTTTCACGAATATCACAGCGGATGAAGCTCCTTAACAAACGCGGTAAAGTTGAAAATCCATCCATCGACTATTTCCTGCACCATGAAATTTCCGCGTCAGTTTTATTTCCGCCATCCAGCCTTTTGCCTATTTTTGTCGGTGTTCGCCTGTCTGTTGCCTTTGGCAATTTGGGCAGATGACTCTTATCCCCAATGGTGGCTAGGTTATGGAATGGTTGGATCCCAGCCGCCGCCGGGACCCGGTCAGACGGGTTACAACGCGGGCAATTATTCCACTTGGATACAGTCGAATTATGCCCCGGTGAATCTGGGCCAGCTGAAGAATTTTGCCGTGCAGGGGCAGGCGTATTTGGCCAATCAATTAGGTTCGATTGGTGGCGCAGACCCGGATATCGGGAATTTGGTGGCGGCTTTCGACACCGACCCCGCGAAAAACTACGAACCGGCCAATCTCGGCCAGGTGAAGGCGTTGGCTAAAATGTTTTATGACCGGTTATTGCAAGTGGGATTCGATCCGAAGCCAGGGATTAATTTCCATCTCACCGGCAATGGCAATTCTACGATCTGGACGACAAATTATCCTTGGCCCGCTCAACCGTCGGCGTTGGGTCAGACAGGCTATAATGCCACGACGTATGATACCTGGGTCGCGCAGAACTACCAGCCCGCCAACCTCGGCCAACTCAAGATGATTTTCTCATTTGATCTGGGCAATTTCACCCCGGCGGCCAATTTGAGCGTCGCGGGCGACGGTATTTTCGACTGGTGGAAGGTGTTGAATGGCCTAAGCCCCTTTGCGGGCAACCTCGACGGGCATTACGACTTCGGCGACGGATTGACGGACTTGCAGCAGTTCCAACGCGACATGAACCTATACAACGGGACGGTGACGGGCAATCTCGTGGGGAACGTGAGCGGTTTCCAGTCCAGCTACACCTCGAGCAGCACCAGCTTCGCGACGGTGCCGGCGGATATGGAGGTGGGCGGAAGCTTGGACTTCCCCCGCATAGCGCCACTGCGGTATGCGTTGATTGACTTGGGCAACGGGACGGCGGTGGACATCGGCAGCGACGGGGAGGTGCTGTTTGCGACGGGCGACATTGCGGGCGATGAGGCGGACGTGGACAAGCTTTGGGCGGACGGGATGTTCACGGACGCGCTGACGACCGATGGCGAGGGGACGTATTACGAATGGCAGAAGATAGCCGACGACGGGACGGTGATGGGCTACACGCCTTATGACATCGACTTTATTTCAGGCGCGGTGGTGTGGGACGGCGACCCGGACGACCCGGCGGAGACGCTGGCCGATGCGGCCGATTTAAGCAGTTTTGCGCCGGATAACACGACGTTGGAGCCCTACAATGTCTACACAGTGCCGTCGAAGCTGATTTTCGAACGCAGCGACGACATCTACTACTTTGCGCTCTACGATGGGGAAGACAATTCGTATTACCAGTGCCTGCACTGGGCGTCCGATGACTCGGTGACGCCGGAGGGACCAGCGATCCTGATGCAGGGCAACGCGACGCCGGCGGCGAATGCGACCATCACGGTGCCTTTGGGGGCGGATGCGGCGAACGACACGCTGGAGCTGCATTTTTCGAATTTCACGTATAATACGGATTACGACTATGATGAGGACACGGGGAACTACGATATTCCGGACGGGAGCCACCTGGCGAGTTATCAGGCGAACTTTACGGTGTGCAGCGGGAACACGCACCTCGTGGTCAAGAACCTGGGCACGATCGACGACGGGTATGGCGACGGCGGGCCAATCGAGAAAATGGGGTTTCCGTCGGACGGGGATCGGCAGTTTGGGAACCTGACGCATCCGTATTTGCTCGATCAGGGGTACAACGGGACGGCGGAGACGCTGGACTATCTCAGCGGCAACGTTTCGGAGGCGGCGAACCTGACGGTGTCGGCCAACAACTCGACGACGCTGCAGTTGGCCCAGATTATGCCGGATGGCACCGGGCTGACGCAGCCGTGGTCGGGCAATGGCAGCCTCGTGTTCAACGGCTACGAGTTGGCGCAGACGGACATGCTGGGCGCGAGCGTCTTCAACCCGGACTTGACGCTGAACCTGTCGGCCTTGGGCATCAACGCGACGTTCGGCAACGCGACGCTGAATCTGTACGGTCTATCGCCCAATGGCGTGGTGCTTGGCACCCTCTTTGACACCGACTACGAAGAAGACTCCGTCCCCCGCGTCGTTGTCGGCATCCAAGCCAGCCTCGCCGTGGACAACAACCGCGATGGCAATATCAGCTTCGATGTGGATGATCAAACCACTGCGACCAAACCCTTCAGATTCTGGCTCAATGATGACGATGGAAGTGGGAACACCAGTGGGGACGACGTTCCGCAGGGGACGGGTAACGGTAATGCGTTTAACGAATCGGGTGATACTGGCGCATTTTGTGTTAATGGGGCCAAGGACTTGGTGAACTATTTTCCGGTGTATTTGATCATCGGGAAGATTGTTCAGGAGTTCCCGCCAAGCGCAAATTACACCTACAAGTTGTCGCAGACCGACGGGGCGGTCAATATCCTCTACACCAATCTTACGCTCGCCAGCGCCTTCGATTATTTGCGCAACTCGACGGTCTTGACCGGCAATTCCGGTTTTGGCGACGACTCGGGTTATGGCTCTCCCGACTATGTCTGCATGCAGGGTGTGACTTCTGCAACAAAGCATCCCATTGGCAACATCTCGTCCGGGGGCTACACTCTGTCGGGCAATTTCGTTTCCAACATCACCACCAACACCACGACAAGCTGGGGAGTTATTCTTGTGGATGGGCGCGCTACGACCAACAATCCACTCGTGCTCACCGTGTGGAATGGTTCTACCATGGTGACGGAGCCAATAACTCTATCGCTGAACATAGGCAACATTGAGGATATGTATCGCCATATCAATTTGCGGCCAGGCACGATTGGTGGGGACGGAACCTATACTAGTGACACTGACAATAATACCACCGATCTTGGCTTGACGAGTAACACAAGCTCGCCGAAGAATTTCCCCGATATGGCTGGCTCTAACTGGGTGTTTTTCATTCACGGTTATAACGTCGGTGGCAATGCCTCGCGCGGATGGAGTGCTGAGGTCTTCAAGGGGCTTTACTGGAGCCATAGTAAGGCCAAGTTTGTTGGTGTTTCGTGGTTTGGCGACCCTTACGATACCGGTACCGCCATTCCTAATTACCAGTCGGCGGTGCGCAATGCCTTTGCCACTGCACCCCGATTGGCTAACATTGTGAACAGCCCAACTTTTTCCGGAAACAAAACTTTCATTGCGCATAGCCTCGGCTCAATGGTCGTTGCCAGTGCGATGGAGGATTACGGCATGAACATAAATCAGGCATGCCTGGTGGACGCTGCCATCGCGTCTGAAGCATTTGATGGCAACGCGGATACTGATATATATAACATGGCGCTGCCGTCCTGGCTTAATGTTAGTGGCAACGCGGCAACTGCGAAATATGATCCCAATCTCTGGGCCAGCAACTGGTGGAACGGCTCATTTAATGGAACTTCTGATCAGCGCCAATATCTGACTTGGCAGAACAGATTTAACGGACAAAATGGTTTTATTACCTCTAATTCCACTACGGCATCTAAAATCTATAATTTCTATTCCAGCACTGAAAATGTTCTGGCCCTCAACCCCAATACGCCTTCAAGCACAATGCTAATGACCATTTACTACGAAGTCGTTACTCTCGGAGAAAATAATGGTGACTTCGCTTGGGTGGTGCAGGAAAAAACCAAGGGTAATCAAATTCCCATTCCGGGGATAGTCTATCAGGGCAGCACCTATGGCGGCTGGGGCTTCAATGTAATAGATTCCTATTGGAGTAGTGCCAATACTACTAGCGCCAACTCAACCGAATTGGCTCACGCTCAATCTTCCCCGTTCTTTAACAACGGATACCAGTCCAATCCCTTCGGCGGTTACCTCGCAGATTGTCCAAGCGTTTATTTCGACCTTCTGAATAGTGGCACCGGCACTTTTACCGCTGGCAACACCCGCGACCGAGCACAATTTCTAGCAGAAACCATTCCAGCGCTTAGCTTACCAATGGGAGCGAACTTTGTTTCGACACTTAGCGAGTTCGGAACACGCAATTTCAATATGCCAGATTTGTATGTCCCTGATCCAAGTATATGGCCTAATAGCACTACTGGCTCTGTCCCCAATTGGTTTCACAGTAATATGAGAGAGGTAGCTTATCCGTATTTATATCCGTTTTACGATAAATTAGTGAATATATCTAATTAATAATATGAAAACTAAATTACTTTTTTCACTTATTGCTATGGCGCTTGGCGCAGTAAGCGTTGTTCAGCTTGCTGGTCCGCCTCGTGCGCGAGTCACTCTTCATGTAGTCGGCGAAGACGGCAGACCCATACCGGACGTTAAGGTTCTGATGACGTTCTTAGGCGACTCAAAGGCCAATCCTGTTACTAGAGTTGAGGGTCTCACGGACGGCTCGGGTAATTTTACCGGCGAAGGCTTAAGTGGCGGCCAAATTGGTTCAGGCCTCACCAAAGACGGTTATTATTTTGCTGGTGCGAATATTCCCATTTTCCGTGATTCTAAAGATGGTCAATGGCAGCCATGGAATGGGACGTATACTTCCATTTTGCGTAAAATTGGAAACCCTATTGCAATGTATGCGAAGTCTATTGACCTTGAAATCCCTGCGATAAGTCAACCCTGCGGTTACGATCTCCAGGTTGGAGATTGGGTTGCTCCGTATGGCAAGGGCACAACATCTGATTTCATAATGACGTTACAACGGCGGTATCAAAACAATAATGACTTTGATGTCACTGTTGTTCTTAGTTTTTCAAATCCGGACGACGGCATACAAGAAACTCAATTGCCGACAGAATTTAGCAGTAGCACATTTAAATGGCCGCGCTTGGCCCCCGAGAACGGCTACCAGTCAACTTTCTCCATACACTCTGCGAGTGATCCAAAGAAGGGCATGAGTGGCGACACGGGCGCCGCATTCCTGCAAAAGAAATATTTCTTTCGTGTGCGCACAGTGAAGCGGGGGGGGCAAATTGTCAGCGCGCTCTATGGCAGAATCAACGAGGGGATTTACTTGCATCCTGGCAGTTCTCCAACCTGCGGAATACATCTGAATTATTACCTCAATCCTACTTCACTTGACCGAGGAATGGAATTCGACCCCCAAAAGGACCTCTTTACTGGTCTTTCGTTCGACGAAAAGCCACGCGAGCCATAAAATTAACCTGGGAGCCAACCTGATGGCGAACGCGAATTCCACGACGCCAATTTTCCTGAGTCAAATCGTCCGGGACAAATGAACCTACTAGCTAATCAAAGCAGAGCCAATGCCACCGTGAGCTTTACTCTGGCTACGGATGCGGCCAATGAACGCGGCATTTCACTCCGACTGCATCATCTGAAGTAGTTCGGATACCGCCAGCTTGCCAGGGTAAAGATCAGCAAGAGGCACTTGAAGCACCTTGGCAAACAAGAGCAACTCGGCATCCGCAACCCAGCGGCGGCGCAGTTCCACACTCGCAATCACGTCGCGGGTGATGTCCCAGCCGATGAGCTGGCACTTGGCCGCCAGCTTCGCCTGAGACCATTTGTGCCCTTGGCGCAAGGCACGGATTCGACCGCCAACGATGTTTCGGTAATGCTTCAAGTTGTGTCGTTTTCGACACTTGACTTTACGGCATCTAGAAAATCATATTGTGTTGTATTCAACACAATCAACGCCTTGCTTTATGAGCTCAATCGCGAACGAAAGAGTGGTTTACCAATGCAAGCTGCATTGGGGCATATTTCTTTGGCCAGCATTTTCTCTGCTGGGAATAATGGTGCCGCTATTGGGGCTATTTTGGTTGATGCATAGTTTTGCTGCGAATTTGAACGCCCCTCTTGCTCAATACAGCGGCAATCTCACTCCTTCCTTCCCCTGGATGATCTTTTTTATTCCAGTTCTAGTAGGCAGTATCGTAGTGTTTCCAGTGGTTCTCTTGACCTACCTGAAATCGGAAGTCGTGCTTACCTCAGATCGGCTACGGTTTAAAACCGGCTGGCTGTCGCTAGGGCAGACGGAAATCCTTTTGAAGAAAATCGAGACCGTAACCCTATGGGAGCCTATCGTCGGCAGGATAGTTGGCTATGGCACGGTGGCGGTCACCGGCACAGGAGGCACAGTTTTCCCGCTTCGATTTCTGCCCAAGCCGGAATATTTTCATAGCCTCCTGCAATCAACCATGAATGGCCCGTCGGAGATTCGGCCTTCCCAAAGCATAAAAGAGATCACGCAAAAACTAGAGGATATGCACGCACGCTATATGCCCAAAGGGTAGCCTCTGTCTTCGACCATAAGTTTCCAGGTAAACTAAGCCGATTTATCAGTGCGCAATCGCCGGAAATTGAGGCACATAGCGTTCCCTAGTTGGGTTATTTTTTCTTGGTGCAAGGAGTCAAGCTGATCTGTAGCTAGAGCGTCGCCATCTAAAACATACCTAGTTGGGCCCCTGCAAGACGTACCCCTGCGCGGAGGCGGCAGCCCAAGTAGCATATGCGATGGGAAGATAGCCCCTCCGGCGGCGCTCCGTTTTTCGCAGCACTGGGGTGTAAGTTGTGAACACCGAACATCGCAACCCGAGATTTCGAGCTGCTTTATGTATGCTGGATAGGGATGACCGTGCCCATTGCCTGTCCCGACAGAAATATAGACATTCTTAGGGCTTAATTCCTGCAGAGCTCGTATCGAGCTCAAATCTTGTGCCCTCCTTGGACCGCCATGGTGTGGCCCAATTAGCACGTCTGGCTGTGCGGCGCCACAGCAACGGCGAACTCTAGGCACCGAACAGTCCCCCGCCCAAATAAACCGAATTCTGCCACCAGCCGACAAAGTGATTATTCCAGAAGTATTATTAGGTGTAGACGCATTTTCATTCCCACTCATCGATGGATGGCGAACATAAAGCTCGGTGTCGCCAGTTCCCGAACGCCAGATATACGCACCTACTTCTAGTCGAAGCAGTCGCAGTCCTTTCTTTTCGCGCTCACAAGCTAAGCGAAACAGATTAGCAAACTTAGGATCATTTGAATCGCGATCTCGTAGCATGTAAACCGTTCGAATTCTTTCTGGGCACAGGTCTAGAATTGACGCCAATGATCCTGCATGATCCGAATCATTATGCGTCAACACAATCGCGTGTATCATTGGCCGAAATCGATCTATCCAGTCTACAACAGGAGAGCCAATTGCCCCGGTATCAATTATGACATACTCGCCATTCGGAAGTCGAATGGTTGAGCAATCGCCTTGACCTACATCCCATAACGTTATTTCAAAAGACATTTTCGCTCCAAGGCTAAGCGATAAGATTTACATGTCTAACTGCTAAAACGGTGTTGTCCCTACCTAATTTGACGTGCGCCGAGAACTTGTCCCCGCTCTCCAGCAAGAAAAACTCTTTCGCCATAGTCCAGGGCAGATCTTGCGAGGTATCATCAGCCCAGCGAATACGGAGCGGTGATTTTTGGACTACCGTTCCCTCGACATAATGAGGCCGTGCGCAATCTATAGCATATTGGTTCCAGTCCACTTCTTCGAGAATTGTATTGTATTGACTCATTTCCTCTGCACTCAAACTGCTGTTGGCAGCTTTCGACTGAAGTTGCAAAAATTTACGCGCAAGTAATCTCGGTAAATCCCATGCGTCTATGGTTCGCGTCGTAACATTCCAACGCTTTACAGTGGTGTTTCCTGAAATAAAGTTTATATCTAGCTCTAGTTTGTGTTTCAGTGCTAGGACTAAACCACTTCCATCCATTGGCAAGTTAGTCGTATCTAAATAATTTATCTCCTCAATACTTCCCGCGCCATTCGCTAGATTGTGGATGCCTTCGTTAGTGAAAGACTGCTCCATTCTTTGAATGGCTACAGCTTCAATTCCGGGTACGTCGGAATAGGATGGTTGCTCGCGAGCTTGGTCTGATGTGGGTGATATAAACATTGCCTAAGTAGTTGGAGCCTTCGCGATGATTTTTTCAGGCTCGAAAGTGTGCTTGGCGTAATCCGTAAATACGCGGTCGAAGTGCTTTAATATAATATCGTGTAAAAGTGCTGATTCTTTAAGTGTTTCGGAAGGCGTCAAGCCATTTTCAGGTCCAATCCTAACGCCCTTAAAATCTACCCGTACGGCCGCTGCCCCATCAACCAAAGTATCAACGCCCTTAATTCTAAAAGCTAAAAGACGCTTATTCGCAGCATCTTCCGTTAGCCCCATCTGACAATCGTAAGGAGGAACCACCTGCGCTCCACTATAGCCTGGGCCAGCAAATACCGTAACTATTTTCGCTAAAGGTATAGAACCATCCGGGCTGATCAGTGCTGGCGTATTCCTTCTGCTGATGAGGTTTCCGTATTCCAAATCCGTAGACTTGATCGCACTTATTTCGAAATGTTCCACCCAAATTCCAAAAGTCCTAGAAAACTCTTCTGCCAAAAATTCATATCCAATTTTTTGAGGCGTAGGTGTCCTTAGAGTGAGTGAAAAACTGCTGTCAAAAAACCTCATTTCGAGGCTGCTTTTTTTGTCGCCTGAATTCCGCTTAAAACATTTAACAACGGTGATGGTCTTTTCAACCGTAACAGACAGAGATTCGGGCTTAGGAATAAGGTTAAAGTTCAACTTATACTCGTTTGTAAATTCGGGGTATAACTTGCTCTCCTTGATCCTGTCCTCAAAAGATTGCATGCGACTCACAAATTGTTCCGCCCCCCCCTTGGAGGAAACGGTAGCGCATCTGGTTATTATTGGCGGTCGTAAGTAACGCACTGCTTCACACAATCTCTTTAGACTACAAGATTAAGTCAAGCGTTCCCCGCTTAGCCATCACGCCATAAAGAGAAACTTGTAAATAACCCTCCGCGATTATCGCTCCGCCGGTTAAACGCTGTCCGTCGTGTTCTGAACGGTAACACCTTCTAGTCTTCAGAACAAAGACGGTCTGCGTCAGGCGGCGTTTGAGCGAGGCTGGTTCGCTGGAGAAGACGTAGCCGACAAAGCGAGCTTGCGGATTCGAGAGCGAATTGGCCGAGCGGGCCAAAATCTAACGACGCATGAACATAAGTATATCTTATACATCTGATACTTGCGAAATGTTAATTGACGATATGTAAATCAAAATCTATTTCATCATCCATGGCACTTGATCCATTTCCGTTTGTGGTCGTCCCTCCCGAGCTAGAGAAAATCATCGGCAAGAGGGACGGGCCATCCCACGTCTGGCGCCAGTCAGGCACCGAGGAAGAATGCTCGGCTTGGTATGATGCGTTGTGCGAGTGCGCGGACAGGTGCGTCAGCCCAGGCGGGGTAAGCATGTATTGCCCGGTTTCGAGGGCGGCGGTGCATCGCCGGGTGAAGGACGGTAAGCTCTCGCTTTTTCTTTTTCATGTAACAGAAACTAAATCGGGCCTGTTTCGGCGTGACCGTCGAGTGCGCACGTCACCTTATGGCTTTGTCCCGGTGAGCGAATGCAAGGCATGGAAAAAGGAATTTGACGATAGGGCGGTGCGGCATGAGGAAATTACTCGTGAAGATTTGGAGGGAGCCAAGCCCGACTGGGATGGTGAATTCCTTGAGTGGGATTCCCGCTGGCGGCGCGAACAACTTGAAATTGGGGGAGAGCGCGACGTTAATCTAGTCGTCAAGTTGTCCAGCAAGGAAATAGATGTTTTGGACAAGGCGGCTAAAAGTTTCGGCATGGCGGGTGCCGATGCCCTGGCGACGATGATTCTAGGCGATGTCACGCACGGCGGCATGAGTGGTTACAGCTTTATGCGACTCGGCATGAAAATTTCACGGATGATCGAAAAATCGGGCAAGGGGGTCGCCGCTTGGAAACAACTCTTGAAAAGGAGCTAAGATGCACAATCCAATTTCCAGCAATCCCGAGACTGACCGGCGAATACGCAAGCCGGAGGTGCTAAAATTGACCGGGTATGAAAACCGTACCTTCTATAGGCGGATTGCGGATGGACTTTTCCCCAAGCCGGAAAAAGATGGCCGGATGTCGTTTTGGCGGTTGAGCCAAGTTCAAGAATTTTTGGGCAACAACAATCGAGGACGAAAATCATGAGATTTCGCGTTTACATTCCCCATCGCAATCAGGGCAGCAAGACCCGCCGTGCGATTTACCATGCGGAGCTTCGCATCGGTAATGAGCACAAGACCGTTTATCGGAGCCTTGGTACAACCGACAAGCGCGTTGCCGACAAAAAGGCAGAGGCGCTGTTTCAAGAGTTGCAACAGGAGGCTGCTGGCGTGCCTACCGCAAGGGCGCTCACGGAGTGGGCGGACAAGCCCCTCGCTGGGCTGTCAGAGTCGTTTCTGCGCGACCTCCAGGCGTGTAATCGCTCGGCTGCTACGGTGCGCAAATATGGCCTCGTGCTGGCAAAATTGTTCAAAGAGTGCGGCTGGACTACTCTACGCAATGCCGACGCGGTAGGTTTTGACGAATGGCGGGCTTCTGCTGGCCGGTCGCCAAAAACGCTGCATGATTACTTGGGTGTTGCAAAGGAGTTCTTCAAATGGCTCGTGAAAAAAGGGCATTTACCGAAAAATCCGCTAGAGAATACCGATCAAGTTAAATTGCTCGATGAAGATGATTTCCGATTTGCGCTCACCCATGAGCAATTAAGCCAGCTTTTCAAGTCGGCTCCCGACATGCGGGCCTTCATTTACCGGGTACTCTATTACTCTGCTTTGCGGCGCAACGAAGCCAATCAACTGACCTGGGACAACATCAAATTGGACATTGAGCGTCCGGTGATCATCGTCAAGGCGTCGGTGGGCAAGAACCGCAAGCCGGATATCATCGAGATTGCCCCGGCCATCCTGCAAGAACTCCGCGCCTTTCGTCCGCAACACTGGCATCCGGCGGCACGGGCCTTTTTCGGGCACGTACCTAAGGTTGAAACGCTGCGGAAAGACCTGCTCAAGGCCGGGATTCAGCCGGAGGATACCTTGGGCCGTCGTTTCGACTTGCACGCCTTCCGCAAGACACTCGGCTCGCACATGGCACAAGCCGGAGTGCCAATGCACATTACCCAGCGGGCTTTGCGGCACCGGGACATTAAGCAGACAACAAAATACTACACAGACAAGGCATTGCTTTCGACTCAAGGCGCGTTTGCCAGCATCGCGGAATATTGGAAGGCGGCTCAAGGCGCGGCAACCGGCCGGGTACTTGAAGGAGGCACCGACCATAGGGGCATTTCTAGGCCTTTGCTGACACACTGTGACAATACTGGATACGGAGAGAAGCCTCCGCAAACCCCTGAGGCTGAGCCTTCTAGGCTCGTTCTGACACCGGTTGGCACCGGGGAAAAATGGTCGGGCTGGAGAGATTCGAACTCTCGACCTCTTGCACCCCATGCAAGCGCGCTACCAGGCTACGCTACAGCCCGCCAATAAACCAAGAACCGAAGAACCTATTCCCGCTCGGCAGTGAGCTGCGCGGGAAGTGCCTTTCGACACCGGGGAAGGGGTGAGACTACAGGCTGTGCTGGTGGTGGCAAGGTAAAAAGGGGCGGTGTTTTTCCTCCTTGCCTTTCGCCGGGCGGGGTATACTGTCTGCCCTTTCCCCTCATGCCGGTACCGGTGGTGGCAAGGGGGGATTCCAACCAACCGCCATCGGAAATTAACCACTCACTCGTTTACCAGATCCTAGGTTCCGGTTATTTTGCGCGCCAGCCGCCTGCTGCGGCGGGCGGTACCGCCAAATCTCCGGGATACGGAGCCAGACACCAACATGAATATCACCGTCAAAGACCTGCTCGACGCAGGCGTACACTTCGGCCACCAAAAACGCCGCTGGAACCCCAAATCCAAGCCCTACATTTTCGACCACCGCCAAGGTGTTTCGATCATTGACTTGGAGAAGACGCACAAGCTGCTCGAATCCGCCGCCAAATTTGTCGAGGAAACCGTCGCCGCCGGCGGGGATATCCTGATCATCGGCACCAAGAAGCAAGCGCAGGAAATCGTGCGCGAAATGGCGACTTCAACCAATATGCCTTTCTGCGTCAGCCGCTGGATGGGTGGCACGCTGACCAATTACGCGACCGTCAAAAACAGCCTCGAAAAGTATCGCCGCTTCCTGCGCATGGAGACGGACGGCCAGCTCGACAAGCTGCCGAAGAAGGAAGCCTCCGCCATCCGCCGCGAAATGGCCCGGATGCACCGCAATTTCGAAGGAATGCTGACGATGATTTCGCTTCCCACCGCGATGTTTGTCATTGATACGAAGAGCGAATATATTGCCGTGGCCGAGGGCAACCGCATCAATGTGCCCATCATCGCCTTGGTGGACACGAATTCCGACCCGTCGCTCATCAAGTACCCGATCCCGGGCAATGACGACGCCGTGAAGTCCATCCGCCTGATTGCGGACGTGATTCTCGAAGCCATTCAAAACGGTTTGGCGCGGCGCGAGGTCAAGACGGCCCAGCGCGGCCTGACGCCGATTGTGCGTCCGGAATTCCAGGAAGTGCAGCCGGAAGTCACCATTGCGGCGGACATCGTGGTCGCCGAGGAAGAGGAAGAGCCCGCCGCCGCTGCTGGCGCCCGCACCTTTGCCCGCAAGCGCAAAAAAGCCGGAGCGACCGACGAAAAACTTCCCGAGTAACTTTAACCACCAACTTCAGATTTTTTGTCATGGCTGACATATCCGCAACAATGGTCAACGAGCTGCGCGCCAAAACCGGCGTGGGCCTGATGGATTGCAAACGCGCGCTGGTTGAAAGCAACGGCGATCAAACCGCCGCCGCCGAATGGCTGCGCAAAAAGGGTATCGCCTCGGCCGTCAAGAAGGCCGACCGCGCGGCGAAGGAAGGCACCATTACCTCCTACATTCACCTCGGCGGTAAAGTTGGCGTGCTCATCGAAGTAAATTGCGAGACGGATTTCGTGGCCAAGACGGAAGAATTCCAGACGCTGGCTCGGGACCTGTGCATGCAGATTGCCGCAGCCAGCCCGTTGTTTGTCGCGCGGGAAAATGCTCCGGCGGAACTGATCGCGAAGGAAAAGGAAATCGCCGAGGCGCAAGTCGTCGGCAAGCCCGCGCCTGCCGTCGAAAAGATTGTCCAAGGCAAAATCGACAAATGGTATGGCACGGTGTGCTTGTTGGAGCAGCCGTTTGTGCGCGACCAAAACAAAACGGTGAAGGAGTTCATCTCCGAGGCGATTGCGCGCACGGGCGAGAACATTGTTGTGCGACGCTTTGTGCGCTATGCGATTGGGGACTAAAAGCGAAAAGCTTTAGTGTCCATTACATAACGGCGGGTTCCGTTGCCAATTTGTTACACACCCGTTGGACATTGGGGGTTGAACATTGGGTCGTGACTGTTTGTCTAAAGAACAGTTGACGTCACTCATTATCAGTTTGCCGTTTTTAGCAACTGCCGCTGAACCCGGGTTTCGCGCGTTTTCCGCCCTGCACTATGGCACGGTGGCGGCCTGTTTCGGGGTGATGGCGATGGGTACCCGAGCCGGGATTTATTTGCATCGCGCGCATGGGCCACACGTCGAACAACGGTTCCGGCGCGCACTCGGCTGCTTCGCTTTAGCGGTGTTTGTGTTTTCGAGCGTGTGGTATGTTTTGCCGCAAAATTTTGACTGGCCAGTAAGCTTGCCGCTTGAGTTTTGCGATTTAGGCATGCTCGTTGCCGCTGGGGCGATGTTGCTTAATATCCGCTGGTTGCGCGGATTGTTATATTTTTGGGGGACGGTGTTTACGATTCAGGCGTTTTTAACCCCAGTATTGCAGCAAGGCCCGGCGAGCATCGAGTTCTGGCTTTTCTGGATTTCTCACACCTGCATCACCGGCGCAGCAGTGTATGACATGGTGGCGGGAAAATTCCGCCCCAGTTTTCGCGACGGGGTGCGCAGCTATGTGATTTCGATCGGTTACGCTTTTTGTTTATTGATACTCGATAATGTTACCGGGTGGAATTATGGCTACGTCGGGCCAACCAAGCCGGGCACGCCCACTTTGCTGGACGCACTGGGCCCGTATCCCACGCGGGCATTCTGGATGGCCGTGGTGGCGGCAATCGGGTTTTTAATTGCCTTGCTGCCGTGGGCTTGGGCAACGTGTAAACGTTAATCGAAAAACTTTCCGCTATCACGCCTAGCCAGCCGACGATTGCCCTGCTGGTGAAGCTGGAGGATGGAGCTGCTCCCATTCTTCCGGAGTATAAACTTCTTGATAAACACCGTAGCGACGGTCCGAGAGCTGGTAGAAGGGCTTAAAGTCCACTTCGTTATTGTCGCCGCCGACGCCCGTGGCGTGGAAGCTAATTT
>DATHOB010000099.1:0-7861 GCA_035485355.1 Opitutales bacterium
CCACTGCTCCCGGCGCCACCTACAATATCAATGTGGTGACCCTCTCCGGTACGGTTAAGTACTAATCTCTAAAAATTGTACCGACAAAAAGACCGCCCCCAAGGGCGGTCTTTTTTTTGAGGTGTGGGGTAAGCATGAAAAGTCAATTGCGTGTGGAGGGTGAATTCAGTCCTTGGCATTGATTCCAACGCGGTTAAATAGCGGAATTGAAGCGCGGCCTTTTCGAGTTGCAGGGGACTGGGCACACCGTCATCATCAGACCGTTGGCATCCCCGGCCATCACCCCTCATGCATCGTCGCCCGCCCGGAAAAATCAATCCCGTTTTTATTGCGTTTCTGATTCCGCTGATCGTGATTGTCACCGCGGGTGTGTTTATGGTTGTACGCAGCCATTTACGACACTCGTTGGAGCCATTCAATCTCAAAGCCTACACGGATTCGCCGAACGAACTGCAAGGCAATCACTACAATCTGAACGCGCAAATTGAATCACAATTGCGCGCGGAGGAGGGATTCGGCCGGTTTCTACTGGTCAAGGATGTGGACGAGGGCGACAAGCATCTTTTTGTTTTCATTCCCGCTGGCGTGGGCGGAGATCTCAACTCCGGCCAGCGTTTTCACTTGCAGGTAGTGATAAAAGACAAGGGACTCATCCAGGTAGAGGATATGTCCAAGTATTAACTCGCGGCTTAAATCGGGGGCCCGGCTTTGGCGGCATCGACACCGGCCACGGCGGAATCAATCGCAGCCAATTCGGCGGAAGTAAATTTCGTATTGGCGAGCGCGGCCAGATTACTCTCGATTTGCCGTACCGAACTGGCGCCCGGCAGCACACTGGTGACCGCCGGTTGGCGCAGCACCCAGGCCAGCGCCATTTGCGCGAGGGTCTGCCCGCGCGCCTGAGCCAATGCCACCAATTTTTGCACCATCGGCCGGTGGCGTTCCACGGTTTCAGTTTTCAGGAAAAGATTCCGCGTCGCACGCGAACCGGTCGGCACGCCTTCGAGATAGCGGTCAGTCAAAATTCCCTGAGCGAGCGGGCTGAAGGGGATGCAACCAATGCCCTCGCGCTCGAGCACGGCGAAAAGGCCGTTTTCGGGTTTGCGGTCAATGATGTTGTAGCGCGGCTGATGAATAAGGCAGGGCGCGCCCATTTCCCGCAATAATTTGGCTGCAGCAGCAGTTTGCTCTGGACCGTAATTGGACAGGCCGACGTAGAGCGCCTTGCCAGCCCGGACGGCATGGGCCAGTGCGCCCATCGTTTCTTCCAGCGGCGTCTCCGGGTCAGGCCGGTGGGAGTAGAAAATATCGACGTAATCAAGGTGGAGCCGGCGGAGGCTCTGGTCGAGGCTGCTCAGCATATATTTGCGGGAACCCCAGTCACCATACGGCCCGGACCACATGGTGTAGCCAGCCTTTGTGGAAATAATCAATTCATCGCGATAGGCGGCGAGATCGGCGTGCAATAATTTGCCGAAATTGACTTCTGCCGAGCCGGGGGGCGGGCCGTAATTATTGGCGAGGTCGAAATGGGTTATACCGCGGTCAAACGCACCGAGTACCACTTCCCGCGCCCAGTGGCGGTCGTCGTGATCACCAAAATTGTGCCAGAGGCCAAGGGACAAGCGCGGCAGCTTCAGGCCACTGCGCCCGCAACGGGCGTAGGGCATGTTTTCGTAGCGTTTGGAGTCGGCGAGATACGGCATGGAAGGAAGAGCGGTCACTTATGCCGGAAAACCCATGCCAGAGGCAATCGCAAACGCCCCGCAACTGGGGTGAAATTCGGCGTGCTAAACCGACAAATTTGCATTAAATTGAAAAAAGCAACCGGCCCTTCGGCCGATAACGCTCTCCGCATGGCCCCGACCCTGACCAAACCGTTGACCCGCAAAAACAGCTCGGGCGGCGTGGTGAAACAGTTTTCGGTTTTCGCCGAGAACAAGGTGGGGCGTTTGCACGATGTGGTGAAGCTGCTGGCCAACAAGGATGTGCATGTGCTTGCTCTGTGCTTGGTGGACACGACGGACAGCACGATCATCCGCATCGTAGTGGATTACCCGGAGATTGCGGCGCCACTACTGGGCGAGCATGGTTTTTCCCACAGTCTGGCCGAAGTGCTGGCGGTGGAAATTGACACTGAAGCACGCCTCCAGCAAGTGACGCTCTCGCTGGTACAGGCGGAAATCAACATCCACTACATATATCCTTTTTTGATGCGCCCGCATGGCAAGACGGGCTTGGTGTTGCGGTTGGAGGATCCGGAACTCGCCACCGAGGTGCTCAAACGCAACCAGATTACCGTGCTCACGCAAAACGATTTGGCCAGGTGAGAAACGGTATCGTCATCGACAATGAAATATATCAAGGTCAAGTGGCAGCATAATTCGCCGGACGACCCGGTCTGGATTTATTCCGAATTGGATGATCAACGGTGGGAGGTCAGGAAAATTGAAATCTTTCCCGATGGGCAATACGGATTTGCTTCGCGCAAACAATCCACCCTGGAAACGTGGCTAGGAGTCATACCGGTGCCAGCAAACGAGGAAATTGCCAAGCACCATGAATTTCAATTGACTGAAATCAGCCTGGACGAATTTGAGGTGGAATGGACGAAGGCGAAGAAACAACCGTAAATACCTCAATAGGTTTATTGTTCCACGCCAAACAACGCGTCGGCAAAATTGTCCGCAGAGAAGGGTTGCAGGTCGTCCGGTTGTTCACCCAGGCCGACAAAGTGGATGGGGAGTTTGAGTTCGCGGTAGATGCCGACCAGCGCGCCACCGCGGCTGGTGCCGTCGAGTTTGGTGATGACGAGGCCGGTCAAATCGAACGCTTTATGGAATACCCGCGCCTGCTCGATGGAGTTGGAGCCGAGCGAGCCGTCGAGCACGAGCCAGCGGTGGCGGGGTGCGGCGGGGTCGTGCTTTTGCAAAACGCGGCGGATTTTTTTCAGTTCTTCCATCAAATTATGCTTTGTGTGCAGACGGCCGGTGGTGTCGAGCACGACGACATCCTTGCCGCGCTTGGCCGCAGCCTGCCAGGCGTCATAGGCGACGGCGGCGGCGTCTGCTCCCGGCTGGCTGGCGACGATTTCAACGCCCAGCCGCGAGGCCCAGGTTTTGAGTTGCTCGTTGGCGGCGGCGCGAAATGTGTCGCATGCGCCAAGCACGACCTGATGCTTGTTTTGTTGATAATAATGCGCGAGTTTGGCGGCAGTGGTGGTTTTGCCGGATCCATTGACACCCACCAGACAGATTACCTCGGGATGACCCGCGGTGGCCGCAAGTTGAGGGGGTTGCTCTGCGCCAGCAAGCACGCGTTTTAAAACCATGGCGCCGAGTTTGGCGGCATCCTGCCCGCGAAGTGCGGAGTCTTTTTTCCAAGCGGTTTTGATCTCGGCCAAAATTTCGTTCGCCGTCTCGATCCCTAGGTCCGCGCCAATAAGAGCTTCTTCAAGTTGCTCAATGCTTGAGGCGTCAATCGTGCGGGTAAACAAGCCGCCGACTTTGCCGAAGGCCGCGTAGAATGTGGGCGTCGTGCGTTTGAGGCCCTGCTTGAACTTGTCGAAAAACGAGCGCATGGGCGCGGCTTATTTATCTTCCGCCGCGGTGCGGGCGGGGCGGTCGAGCGAGTCTTTCACCTTGTCGAGAATGCCGTTGAGGAAGCGTCGCGAATCGGGGTTGGAGAACGATTTGCCGAGTTCAATGGCCTCATTGATGGTCACCACGGGCGGGATATCGCGGCGGTGGAGCAATTCATAAATGCCGAGGCGGAGGATGGCGAGATCCACGCGCGCGATGCGGTTGAAGGCCCAATTGTGCGCGTTGGTTTTGATGAGTTCGTCAATTGCCGCCTGATTATCGAGCGTGCCCTGGATGAGTTCCTCCGCAAAGGCGTAGTGTTCGCGCGGATGCTCCTGGGTGGAGAAGAAACTGAGCAATGCGCCGGCGCGGTCATCCCCGGTGTTGACGTCCCACATATACAGAAACTGCATGGCGGCCGCGCGGCATTCGCGTCGGCGACTGGATTTGGAGGCGCCGCGTGCCGGGTCGGTTTTTTCAGTGGGAGTCATGGTAGGGCGCTGGCAACTTTCAATGTCGAACATTGATCACCAACTGGAGATGTTCGATGTTGGGCGTTGGATTTTCAGTTGTTTTTAAAAAGTTGTTTCGGGTCAAATCCCTCATCGTCGTCATCGTCATCTTCCTCGCCGAGGACGTCTTCCTGTTCTTCCAACTCATCCAGGCGCTCGACAAGCTTGAGCTTATGCCAGGCCATCTGCAAGGCGGCACGGGCAAACTCGGCGCCGCGGTCGCGCGGGGCGCCAATGCGTTCACGGGCCTGCTCCAATGAATTTACGGTCAGAATGCCGTTGATGACGGGGATTTCCGACTGCATGCCGATGGAGTGGAGCGAGTAGGCGGTGCCGTAGCTGATGACCTCGTGGTGCGAAGTTTCCCCGGCCAGGATGACGCCGAGGGCGATAAGGCAATCGAAACCCCCGGTGGCGGCGAGCATGTGCGCGGCGTAGGGAATTTCATTGGAGCCAGGCACGCGGAGGATTTCGATATTACGCTCGCGCACGCCGTGTTGCGTGAGGACTTTGACGGTGCGATCCACCAAAGAATCCACCAGCTCGGAATTGTAGCGCGCGGCCACGATGCCAATAAAAAAGTCCGCGCCGTCAATTTGGATCGGGTCGGGAGGTGAGTCGCTCATGGAAGAAGATTTAGACAGAATTCACGGAATTAACACAATGATTTATAGCGCCACGGTTTCAATGATTTCGAGGCCATAGCCGTCGAGGCCGATGACGCGGCGCTGGGGCGAGCCGGAGAGCAGGCGGATTTGCCGCAGGCCGAGGTCGGCCATGATTTGCGCGCCGACGCCGTAATCGCGAAAATCCATTTGCGAAGGCGCGGCGGCGCGCTGGCCATTGGCCCCGGGTTTCGCCTCGAGGTTAACCCCGCCGGCGGGCTGGGCGATATAAATCAATGCGCCGCGGCCTTCCTTGGCAATGCGTTCGAGCGCGGCGGCCAAAGCGTGGTAGCCGCCGAATTGCCGGGAGCGAAAAACGTCGGCCAAGAGATTCTCACTTTGCACGCGCACGAGGGTGGGGGTGCCATCCAGTGCGCCACGGGTCAGGGCAAAGTGGGTGCGCCCGTCGAGCGGGGTGCGGTAGATGTGCAGGTCGAAATGGCCGAATTCGGAATCAAAGGGGAGCGAAGCATCGCGCTTGACCAGTTTTTCGCGCCGGTGCCGGTAATAAATAAGCTGAGTTATGGAGATGAGCTTCAGGCCGAATTTTTGTTTGAACTCCACCAATTGCGGGAGGCGGGCCATCGAGCCGTCTTCATTGACGATTTCGCACAGCACACCACTGGGATGCAGCCCGGCCAGAATGGCGAGATCCACGGCCGCCTCAGTATGGCCGGCGCGCTGGAGCACGCCGCCGGGTTTGGCGCGCAGTGGGAACACGTGACCCGGCTGCACGAGTTGGTCGGGCGTGGCATAGGGGTCGGATAAAATGCGGATGGTCTTGGCGCGATCGTAGGCACTGACGCCGGTGGTAATGCCCTCGGCGGCGTCCACACTGACCATGAAATCGGTGCGGTGGGCTTCGCGATTGTAAGCGACCATTGGGCCCAAGCCGAGGCGTTTGAGCTGCGCTTCGATGGTCGGCACGCACACAATTCCCGTGCCGTAGCGGATCATCATGTTCACGGTTTCGGGCGTGGCCTTGGAGGCCGCCATGATCAAATCGCCCTCGTTCTCGCGGGATTCGTCGTCGGTGACGATGACCAGCTTGCCTGCGGCCACGTCGGCGATAGCCGCTTCGACGGTGTCGAAGGGCGGCGTGGGATGGTCGAAGTCAGGGACGCTCATGGCCGGGTGGTTGAACCCGGCAGATTACCTGAGAGTCCAACACCCAGTCAAGGACGGGAGACAGAAAACGGAAGACAGGAGTCCGGAGTCAGGAGATAGGATTCGGCAAACCTGAGCTATATATAGCTGAAATCCGCTTAAACTGTATTTTTTCGTTTTCTGTCTCCTCAATCCTGATTCCCGAATTTAATTCCGATCCACCCAGCGTTGGCGGAGCAATTGCAACGCTTGGCCGTGAATCTGGCAGATGCGGGCTTCGGTGACTTTGAAGGCTTCGGCGATTTCCGACAGGCGGCGACCGTGAAAATAATATAACATGATTACCTGGCGATGCCGGTCGGGCAAAAGTTTCATGGTGCTGGCGAGGGTGACGAGGCTTTCCTCCTGCTCCATGTGCGCATGGGTGGGCGGGGTGTTCTCGTCGGCGATGCATTCGTGCAGATTGAGCATGGCGCCGGCGCCCTGGTCGCGTTCGATGGGCCGGTCGAGTGGGAGGAAGCGCACGGGCTGAATGCGTAACTGTAGCTTGTCAAAATCCATGCGGTTGAGGCCCAGACTCTCGCGAGTTTCCTCGGGGGTGGGGACGCGGCCCAGATTTTGTTCGAGGCTGTCCATGGTTTTGCGCAATTCGCGGGCGCGGTGGCGAGCGGAGCGGGGCATCCAGTCGAGCCGGCGAAGCTCGTCCAAAATGGCACCACGGATGCGCATGGCGGCGTAGGCTTCAAAGGTTTTGGTTTGATCGGGGTTGAAGCGGCGGACGGCGGCAATCAGGCCGGTCAGGCCGACGCTGTGTAGTTCATCCAAATCGGCGCAGGTGGGCAGGTAGGTGCGCATTTGCGATACCACGGTGCGCACTTGGGGGTAGTGCCGTTCGACCAAGGCACATTGCTCTGGGGTGAGCGGGCGGGTGGCCATTGCAGTCGGGTGGGACGTCATGTCCGATTCTGAGGTATCGTCGAAGTGGTTCATAAAGAAAATAATTCGATTTCTGCTTAAGTTGTAATCACGACTCATGCCAACTCCATATTACAACTCACAACATGTTTATTATTAAATATATACGAAATTTTACAATAAATTAATAACGGTATCATAATGTTTGTGATGCAATTTAAATTGTATATGCATTGCAAAAACATTGCAAAAATTTGCATAATTGAGGCCTACCGCCGCATGCATTTGAGGTAAAATCGCTAGGATGGAAAAAATATTTTCTCGAGCAAATGTCAGCGAAGGACGAGAGAGTGGCATTATTTCCGGCAATTCACCGGTTTGACACGAAATCGTCACAATACCCCTCTAGGATGGGGGCACTGCAGATAAGTCAGTGCTCGCTGCAGTGCTCCTCATCAAAAAAAACTTATCACCATTAAAAAAATGAAAAAATTCCTGCTCACTGGCCTGCTCGGCCTCGTTACCCTGACGGCGCATGCCGCCGATGCCACGATCTCACTCACTGCTTCCGGCTCCACTTTTGTCCAGCCCGCGATGGAGAAATGGGCGTCGGATTTCGGCAAGACCAACAGCGTTAAAATCAACTACGGTGGTGGTGGCTCGGGCCAAGGCCAAAAGGATATCGCCAATGGCACGGTGGATTTCGCCGCTTCGGATGCCGTGTTGAGCGATGCCCAGATCAAGGATGCGTCCGCCAAGGGTATGACGATTCTGCATCTGCCGGTCGTGGCGGGTGCGGTGGTGGTGATTTACAATGTGCCCGGCCTGACCAATCTGAAGCTCGACGGTCCGACTCTGGCCAACATCTTCCTTGGCAAGATTACCAAATGGAACGATCCGGCGATTGCCGCATTGAACACGGGAGTCAAGTTGCCCGACACCGATATTTCCACAGTGCACCGTGCGGATAGCAGCGGTACGTCGTACATTTTCACGGATTATCTATCCCATGTGAGCGCCGAATGGAAGAGCGGCCCGGGCACGGCCACGTCGCCGGAATGGCCGGGTTCGAACTCCTCGG
>DATHOB010000100.1:0-25944 GCA_035485355.1 Opitutales bacterium
GTCCTCGATTTCGTCGCCAGCGAGACCAGCAGCGTGGAGAAAAACCTCACCGCACGCGACAACCAGAAACTCGACGAATACCTCACCAGTGTGCGGGAGATTGAGCAACGCATCCAACGCGCGGAAGCCTCTCCCGACAAACATCCCGACCCGGGTGTCGCCTCGCCCGATGGCATTCCCACCAAATTCCAGGACTATCTGCGTCTGAACCTGGATATGCTGTTGCTGGCATTTCAGACGGATAATACCCGCATCGCCTCCTTCATGTTTGCCGGCGATGGCAACAACCGCGACTTTGCGGACATTGGCGTACCGCAAGGCCATCATTTTTGCACCCACCACCACAATGATCCCGACTTGATTGCCCGAACTTGCGTGATTGAACAGTGGTATGTCGCCCAACTCGCTTATTTCCTGGAAAAAATGGAAGCTACCAAAGACGTGGACGGCAATTCCCTGCTGCACAATTCCATGATCATGTATGGCACTGGCATTGCCGACGGCAATAAACACAATCATGCCAACCTCCCCATCATCTTGGCTGGTTCCGGCGGCGGCACGCTGACCCCAGGTCGTTATGTCAAATACGGCTCACGCCCGCTGGCCGATCTCTACCTCAGCATGATGGACCGCATGGGAGTGCAAAACACTGAACGCTTTGGCGATTCGACCGGCCTGTTGACGGATGTTTAGTCGCCCGAACGCGCGCGTGCATGGTGAATTTTAATCTCTCAATGAAAAAAATGCCCAAGTTGGAGATTGAGCCGCGTTTTCGGGTGAGTTTTGGACGGAATTTTTCCTTTGGCCCCGGCAAAGCCGAATTGCTGGAGCACATTCAGAAAACTGGCTCCATCACCGATGCGGCCAAAGCGATGGGCATGTCTTACATGCGGGCGTGGATGCTGATTAAAAGCATCAACCGCGCTCAGCCCAGCCCGTTGGTGCAAACCACGCGTGGTGGCCGCACGCGCGGCGGGGCAAAGTTATCGGCGGAAGGTATCGCACTATTGCATTATTACCGCCAGCTGGAAAACCGCAGCCTGAGCGCCACCCGCCCGGCGCAAAAGCGCCTGCAGAAACTGCTCAGCTCATCGCAGAATTTGAAAAAATAAAGGGTTGACCGTCGTTATATATCAATAAATATATCGTGCCTGCTCCGCGCTTGTGCACCCTTTGCCGTTTGAGCCGCCCCTGGCGAGTTGGCAAAACGACTACCCCAAACCCTCAATCATGCATTTCAAAAATCTGCTGTCTTCGACTGCCCTGCCCCTATCCCTGCTGCTCCTTTCCGTTGCATCCGTCCACGCCCAAGACAAGGCGACGCTGGACCTTTTGGTGAAAAAAAACGTCATCACCCAGGACGAAGCCAACGCCTTGGCTAAGTCCTCCGGCGATCCTTCCGTGGTGGCCGGCCCGAAAGACGCCAACGTCAAAGGCCTTAAAATCGAAGGCCTGATCCAAGTACAATATGACGGGCTGACTTCGCACGACAACAATCCAACTGCGGGCGTCTCGAATCCCCCGGCGTCGAATGAATTCCTGCTACGGCGCGCCCAACTCGGCGCGGTGGTAGATGTTGGCAACGGCTGGGGCGGCGAAGTGCTGATAGACTTTGGCAATCCTACCGGTTCCAGCGAACCCGTGGCCGGACCAGGCGCAGTGGCCGCGCCAGCCGCAGGGTTGACGAACCAAGGCGTTGGCTCGAATCTTTTTGAGAAGGTCATCATCACCAAAAAACTTGACGATTTAAATGCGCTCTTGACCGTGGGTTACCGCAAGGTGGACTTCACGCAGGAAGAAATAACCTCTTCGGCCAACCTGAAAATCCCGGAACGCTCAATCATAAGCCGCTATTTTGATGAAGCCTACGGCACGGACGACAGCCGCCGCCTGGGTTTCGCGAACCGCCACACGGGCATTTTTTTTAATGGGACATTGCCCACAGTGCTCGAAGGCTTTTATTACAGCGCCGCGGTAACCGATGGGTCGCAAAATCTGAACATTCAGTTCACCAATCCGGGTGGGTATGACAAATTCGGTTTTTGGACGGCGGTGGGCGAGAAGAACGCAATTGGCGATGTCAAATATGATGTCGGCGTGAACTTCGGCTACAGCAGTGATCAAAACAGCTTGAACGCGCCGAACCAGAACAGCTCTGAATGGGGCTACAATCCGTATGTGAAACTCGATTACGGCAATTTCGAGCTGACCGCCGAATTTGAACAAGTGACGGTAGATGAGGGTAAATTAAAAGCTCCCGGAGCGGTTACGAATGCCAACACCGCCACGGCGACGCCCTACGGCTATCAAGCCACGCTCGCGTACAAATTGAATGACAATTGGGAACTCGTCGGCCGTTACGCTCATTTGGACACGAACGGTCGCGGCACGAACATCAGCGATGTGGCCCGCGATGGGGACAACACCGTGGACGGGGGCGGTTCGACGAACTTTTACAATGATGTGGATTCATTCTATGCCGGAGTTGACTACTACTTCATCGGCACCAGTGTAAAGCTGGAGCTAGGCTACGAATATGACCAGTTCAAGGACCGCCAGGTGGGCGCGCTCGGCACTGCCTTCAACGCTGGCAGTACCGACGTGCAAGGTCTGCGCGCCCAACTTCAACTGCAGTTCTAACCCTTCTGACTTCAATCGCAAATTTTTGCATTATTCCCATGAACTCATATCGCAAATGGATCATCCTCGCGTGTGCCATCTTTGCCGCGACCGTCGCCCATGGTGAAGATGTGTTGGTTTGCGCTGCCGCCAGCCTTAAAGATGCCTTGACGGAATTGGCCCCGATTTGCGCCAAGACCACCGGCGTCACCTTCACCACCAATCTCGATGCCTCGGGCGTGCTAGCCCGGCAGATTCAAGCCGGTGCGCCCGGCGACTTATTCATCTCCGCCGATGAAGCGACCATGGACAGCCTGGACAAAGCGGGTCTTCTTCAGTCCGGTAGTCGCGCGGATGTGCTTGGCAATTCGCTGGTCGTGGTCGTTCCCTCCGACAGCACCTTGAAATTCGATTCCGCCCAAGCTTTGGCGGCAGCCCCTTTCAAACACTTCGCAATTGGTGACCCCAAAACCGTTCCTGCGGGCAATTATGCTGTCACCTTCTTGCAGAATCAAAAAGTTTACGATACGATGAAAGACAAATTAGTGCCACTTGGCAATGTGCGGGCCGTGCTGGTGGCGGTGGAATCCAGCAACGCCGATGCCGGTATGGTTTACCTAAGCGACGCCCATTCGTCCACCAAATCCAAGATCGCCTGGAACATTCCAGCAGAAATCGGCCCAAAAATCGTTTATCCGCTGGCGGTGGTAAAAGCCTCCAAGTCACAAGCCGCTGCGGAAAAAGTCCGGCAATTTCTGCTTAGCAAGACTGCGCTGGAAGTATTTGTGAAATGGGGGTTTGCGCCCCCACCGACGGTCAAGGCACCGGCGACCACTACAACTCCGACTACTGAAACTAAGCCCGCTGCTACAGCAGCAACTACTGCGAAAACCGCGCCCTAATCGATGATGTGCTAGAAAGTGTGCAACTCTGGGGTCTCTTTTGGGTTAATTTCGTATGGTCGTGGCGGAATAAGCTATTGACCATTCATTTTTTGGCCAGTTAGTCTGGCTTTTGTATGCCTTGCCCTGGCAAACCCCATCAGGCGCCAAAGGCGGTCGTCAGCCTGTTTATCAGGCGCGGTCGGGGCTTGAGCTTTGCCGCGATAATCCTCACCGCTGGCTTGTTCGCTCCCGGCCTGATCAAATCCGCCCCTACGACCTTCACCAAGACAACGCCGCAACCGGCGACGCCCACCCCCGCTACGAAGTCAGCCGCCAGCGCCCCAGCGGTTCCCTTGAATTATGCGGATTTTAAGAAAAACGTGCAGCCGTTTTTGAGCTCACACTGCTACGATTGCCATAGCGACACCGACAGCGAAGGAGAAGTGCGTTTTGATTTGATTCATGACGATGCCTCGCTCGCCCAAAATGTGCCAACCCTCGAAAAAGCAGTCAAGATGTTGACCGCCAGGAAGATGCCGCCCATGGACCAACCCCGGCCCACGGAGGACGAGTATCACTCCACGATCACGTGGATGTCCAATTTCACGGATAATTTTTACTCCTCGGGGCCGATAAACCCGGGCCGCGTGACGATCCATCGCCTTAATCGGGCGGAATACGATAACACCATCCGCGATTTGTTTGGCTTCACTGCGGCGGATGATTACCACCCCGCCGATACGTTTCCGGCGGACGACTCCGGCTTCGGCTTCGACAATAATGGCGAAATGCTGACCATCGCGCCGGTTTTGTTCGAGAAGTACATCAAGGCCGCCCAACAGACGCTGGACAAAGCAGTGTTCACCGACCCTTCCGTCCCGCCACCGGTAAAGGAGTGGGACGACATGACCACCGTTGGGAGCGACATACCTAAAGATGAGCCTCCGCCACCTATCGCGGCGGCTCCGGCAAATAACCGCGGCGGAAACGGTCCCGCCGCCCCGTTGAACTATGGCCGCGTGCTCGAACACTATGGCAGCTTCTACGTGGATTATAACTTTCCTGTGGATGGTGATTATGTATTCAGCCTCAAAGGTTATGCCAGTGGCCCCGCCGCAGCCCGCGGTGCCACAGCCGCTACCGCCAATGTGCTGTTTTATGTCGATGATCAACCGGTGACACCAGAGCGAGCCGCCCTGAAAGTTGGTGCCCGGGCAAATGCCCCAGCAGCCTATGAAGAACCCAAATTCCATGTAACCGCCGGGCAGCATCGCATCTACATATCTTTTAGAAACGGAGCTTCCGTGGATGATTTCAAGGCTGCTCTGGCAGCAAATGCCGCCAACCCCACGCCAGCGCCCGATCCTTCCGCGGTTATTCCCCCGCCTTTGCCCGCTCCTGCGGATGCCTCGGCCCCCGCTGCTGCTGCCACCCCTGCCGATGCCAATGCCGCGCCCGCAGTCGCCGCCGCTTCGGCCGCGGGAACTGGCGGAAACCGTCGCAACGGCTTCGGAGGTGCGGCCGGTGCGGCTGGCACCGCTCGCCTTGGCGCCGGTGCCCGTGGTGGACGCGGCCCCATTGGCCCACAGCCGGTGGTTCCGGGCTCAACTATTCTCGGTGTCACTAGCATCAAAATAGAGGGACCGCTCTTTACCAACGCCGTGGATATGCCAGAGCGCATGCCCCAAAGCTACCACACCGTAATGGCGGCCCGGCCCAGTGATACCCTTACCCGCGCTCAAGCAGCGGAGAAAATCATCCGCAGCTTCACCACCCGTGCTTATCGCCGCCCGGTAACAGACGAAGAAGTGAAAGGTCTGCTGGATTTGTTCAATTCCATCGACACCCCCGATCGTCCGTTTGAAAAAAGCATGACCGTCACCCTGCAGGCCGTCCTGCTGAACACCAATTTCTTGTTTCGGGTCGAGCAGGAGCCGCAACCCGGCGAGGCGGACAACACCCACACGCTGAATGAGTACGAATTAGCCTCCCGCCTTTCTTATTTCCTGTGGAGTTCCATGCCGGACGACGAATTGTTTAATCTTGCCGCCAAGGGCCAGCTGCGCGCGAATCTCGACGCGCAAATCAGCCGCATGCTCAAAGATCCCAAGGCCGATGCTTTAATGAAAAATTTTGCGGTGCAGTGGCTGCAATTGCGCAAAGTGGATGACGTGAACCCCGACACGACCATCTTCAAGGATTTTGACCCGGCGCTGAAACCCGCGATGCTCAAGGAAACGGAATTATTTTTCAACAGCATCAAGGATGAAGACCATAGCGTACTCGATTTCATCGGCGCCAACTATAGTTTCGTGAACGCGCCGCTGGCCAAGCTCTACGGCCTCGACGGCAATTTCACGGACGACAATTTCCAACGCGTCACTTTCCCGAAGGATTCGGTGCGCGGCGGGCTGGTCACCCAGGCCAGCATCCTCGCCATAACCTCCTACAATAACCGCACTTCCCCGGTGCAGCGCGGCAAATGGGTGCTGGAAAACCTGCTGGATGCCGCACCCCCGCCGCCGCCCGCCAATGTGCCCGCTCTTGATGGCGAAAAGGAACTCACCGGCACCCTCAAAGAGCGCATGGAAATGCACCGCGCCAACCCCGCCTGCGCGGCTTGCCATGAACGCATGGATGCCATCGGCTTCAGCCTCGAAAATTTCGACGTCAGTGGTGCCTGGCGCACCAAGGATACCAACAACGACCCCATTGACGCCACCGGCTCCTTCCCCGATGGCACAAAGTTTGACGGCGCATTACAGCTCAAGCAATCGCTCATGGCCTCCAAGGATCAGTTTTGCCGTTGTTTGGCAGACAAAATGCTCACCTATGCCATCGGGCGTGGCATTGAGCCCTACGACAAACGCACCATTGATACAATCCTCTCGACCATGCACCAAAATGGTGATAAATTTTCCGCGTTGATCAAGGCGATCGTTGTCAGCGATGCCTTCCAAAAACGGCGCGGCATTGAACCCGGAGATAACTCATGAATACCCCAACCCTATCCCGTCGAAAAGTATTGCGTGGTCTCGGCACCGCCATGGCGTTGCCTTTTCTCGAGTCCCTTCTCCCCTGCCGTTCCTTTGCCGCACTTAGCACCGATACCGTGGCCAAGGCCGCCGCCGGGCCCCGCCGGGTAGCTTGGGTATACGTTCCCAATGGCATCGACATGCAGAATTGGACGCCCGCCACTTTCGGAGCAGATTATGAGTTGACCCCCACGCTCAATGTTTTGGCTGATTATCGCAGCAAAATGATGGTGATTAGCGGTCTCGTTTGCGACAAAGCCAACCCCAATGGCGACACCCCGGGCGACCACGCCCGCGCCAATTCCGCCTACCTTACCGGCACCCAGCCGCGCAAAGCCGGGGGCATCCATCTGGGTGTTTCCGCCGACCAGGTGGCCGCGGCCAAAATCGGTCAGAGCACCAAATTCCCTTCGTTGGAAATTGGCATGGAAGACGGCAAAAAAGCCAGCACCGACAGCGGCTACCCGCTCGCTTATTCCCACAATCTTTCGTGGCGCAATGCCACCACGCCAGTAACCAAGGATGTTGATCCCCAATCGGTGTTCGACCGCATGTTCACCAATGGCATCCCGGGAGAAACCGAGGAAGCCCGCGCCATCCGCGAACATGACCAGAGCAGTATTCTCGATTTCGTGCTCAATGACGCCAACAGCGTCCAAAAACGCCTGGCCGCCAATGACCGGCAAAAACTCGACGAGTATTTGACCTCCGTCCGCGAAATCGAAATCCGCCTCCAACGTGCCAAAAATGAACCGCCGCCGCCGCTGCCTGCGGGAGCGGTGCGCCCGGAGATGGCCTACGACTCGAGCACGGAGAAAAAAGTCGGCATCTCCACGTCCAGCGACGCCTACCCCACGCATATCCAGTTGATGATTGATATGATGGTGCTCGCCTTTCAAGCTGACCTCACCCGGGTTATCACCTTCCCCTTTGCCGACGAGGGCAGCAATCAACAATATCCGTGGGGCGATGCCAATGTGCCCCACCACGGCACCTCGCACCATATGGGCGACGAAGCCAAAATGGCGTTGCTGGCCAAAATCAACCAGTACCACCTTACCCAGTTCAAGTACATGCTGGGCAAGCTCGACAGTATTCAGGAAGGCAATGGTTCCATTCTCGACAACTGCCTCATCGGCTACGGTAGCGGCAATAGCGACGGCAACCGCCATAATCACGACAATCTGCCGTTTGTCCTGCTGGGCAAGGGCGGCAACTCCATCAAAACCGGTCGCCACTTGGACGCCACCGGCGTGCCCATCAACAACCTCTGGCTCTCGATGCTGGAGCACACTGGCGCCTCGGTGGATAAATTGGGCGACAGCACTGGCAAATTGTCGCTGACCTAAGCGAATGAAGCGCTACTGCCTCGTTTTGGCTGTGGCTTGGGTTTTGGCCGGTTGCGCGAATCCCGCTCAGGAACCGCGTTCGGCGGGTGAATTTCATTCTTTTCCGGCTCCGCCCCTGCCTGTTCCATCCACGGATACTGCAGCCCCATTACAACCTGATCCGCTATTCTCCCGCCTACTTTCGCGCCTCGCCGCCAATCCCGGCATCAAATTTGTTTTGCTGCGCGCCGGCACTTTTCTGATGGGCAGCACAGCGGATGAAGCCGACCGCGGCACCGACGAAGGCCCGCAAACCCGCGTCACCCTGACCAGAAATTATTTTCTTAGCGTCACGGACATCACTCAAGGCCAGTATGAAGCAGTGATGGGAACAAATCCCAGTGATTTCAAGATGGTGGGTAAAGACGCACCCGTGGAAAATGTTTCGTGGAATGACGCCATGGCATTCTGTCAAAAACTTACCAAGCGGGAGCGTGCGGCGGGAGATTTGCCGCCCGACTGTGCCTTCACCCTGCCGACCGAGGCCCAGTGGGAATACGCTTGCCGCGCAGGAACCACGGATGCCTACGCCGGCGACCCCGCGCAAATGGCCTGGTATGGCGACAACAGCGGCGGGAAAACGCATCCCGTTGCCACCAAGCTGCCGAACGCCTGGGGGCTTTACGACATGACCGGCAATGTCTACCAATGGTGTCTCGATTGGTATGGCAAGTATCCGGGTGGCGAGGTGAAAGATTGGGCCGGCCCGGCCACCGGCAAAGCTCATGTGCTGCGCGGAGGTAGTTGGTATTATTCCGAAACGTATTGCCGATCCGCCTATCGGGATTTCGATCCCGGGTTTGTCGGCAACATCATGGGTTTTCGCGTGGCCTTAACCATCCCCTAAAACCAAAATTTTGAATCATTTTTTAGCGATGACATGGCTCGCATAACTCTCTCCTCCTTTCTGCTTGTGCCATTTATCTACTCCGAGATAATTGTCACTCCCATTGGAGTCCGCCCATGAAAAAATATCTTCTACCCTTATTTTTGTGCGTCAGCGCGATTTCGCCGACCCTCGCCGCGCAAACTGCGATTCCCGACCCGGCCCAAACCATCAATGTCTGGCCCAGCACGCCTCCTGGCGACAAAGCCGACCTCAAGGACGACATCCAATGGAAAGCGGGCAACTTGCTCACCGGCACGGTGGCCACACCGACTCTCGCAGTTTACCGCCCGGCGAAAGACAAGGACAACGGCGCGGCGATTCTCATTTGCCCGGGCGGCGGCTTTTACCAGCTCTCCATGGCCGATGAAGGCGCGAGTGTGGCGACGTGGCTCAACTCGATTGGCGTCACTGCTTTTGTGCTCAAATACCGCATTCCCAACCGTGAGGGCGAGCCCCGCTATTTGGCCGCGCTGCAGGATGCGCAACGCTCCATGAGCATCATTCGCGCAAAAGCGGCGGAAATGGGAATCGATCCGAAACGCATCGGCATACTGGGCTTTTCGGCGGGCGGGCAGGTCGCCGCGGAAATCGAAACCACCTATGACAAACGCCAGTATGACCCAATTGATGACATCGACAAAAATGAAATCCGCCCCGATTTCGCCGCACTGATTTACCCCGGCGGAATCGTACAACGCGGCAGCGAAGTTCCAGCCACCACTCCGGATGTCCAGGTTTCAAAGACAACTCCACCGACGTTTCTTTCCATTTCCAATGATGATACCAACGGCTCCGAAAACGCCGTGTATATGTATCTGGCGCTGAAGAAAGCGGGTGTCTCAGCGGAATTGCATGTGTTTAGTGAAGGCGGCCACGGTTACGGCATCCGTCCCAGCCCCGGCCCGCACGCCACCTGGCCGGCACGGCTGCAAGATTGGATGGTTTTTAAGAAATTCATCCCCGCTCCGGCCACAACTGTTCCAACTGTCACAGCAACTCCCGCCAAATAAACGCGGATTTCACGCGTCACCGTTTTTCTCATACCAAATGAATTGCTTTTTGCGTGGATCGTACTCGACACGGAAATAAACATCCCCGCCGTCATTGATCCAAAATGGAACCTTGGTCCAGTCATCCGCATCATACTTCGGATCCCGAGCGGCGGAGGCTTTTTCCTGCAGCGTTTTGTCCTTGGTAAAATAGCTCAACAGCAAAAACTTTTCGCCCCCTACCACCACCCCGGCGACCTGACGCTCATATAACGCCCAATCGCCCCGGTGCGAACGGCCTTGCGCTTCCACATATTTTCCCAAGCCGGTTTCAATTCCCGCCAAATCTGCCGCAGTGGGCGTCCAATAATCCGTGATACCGTCCGGCGGAACGAAAAACACCGCCTGAATGAAGGCTGCGGCCTTCTCCTTTGGGAAAATCGCCGTGCGCTCTTTGCCGACTAATTCGACCACCGGAGTGGCGGCCGGGGCGGCAACTTTGTCGGTCATTGTGGTTGTAGTAGGAGGCGTCGTGGCCGCAGCAGGTTTGCCCGCAGCGGCAGGTGGCATAGTTCCTGTTGCGCTGCTGGCGGGAGGAGATGGAGTAGCACTGGCCATGGAACTTTTAATTTCTCTAAATTACGGCTGGCTCGGCAATTGCCAGGCCGCGTCGAACACGCCGTCTTGCACGACTTGGTCGGATAATTTCCCGTTGTCGCCATGACTGACTTGGAGAATGGCGAAATCGCCATAACCGGCGTTCATGCCACCCCCTCCGCCGCCACCCGTCACCAATCCGGTGTTGATCACGACGTACCGTTGCGGATTAAGCGGATTGGGGTAAATCAAAACAGGCACATGGTCGGCAGGAGAATACGTTTTGCCACCCACGACAATGCTGTCCTTGCTCCACTTAATCGGAAGTTTGTCCGCAATCTGCACGAGAATTTTATTACTGCCCGGGTCGCCAAAGAGCACCAGGTTGTTGTTCGCGATGTCCTCCAGGGTTATGGCTGTATCATCCTTGGTGCGGACGTTTCCGCAGTAATCTTTGGTAAATGCGGCAGAGAAACGCGCCAACTCCTCCTTGCCGCGCTCGTCAGTAATGGCCGAGTAGGGCGTGCCGGTGGGTGTGACACACAGGAAAGAATCGAAAAACGCGTCGTTAACGGGACCTTGGAGATCGTGTTTTTTACGCAAGCCGGTGTCAGCGGCGGGGTCGGCCTGTTGCCAGAGACCGGCAGCATTGCGCACGAGGAGAACGTTCGCGGCCGACTTGAAGTCAATGGTAGCGCCATCCATGGAAATCTTTTTCGCCGCCGTCATGTCGCTCAACAACAGGCGGGAGACATTGTTGGTCGTGACGGTATAATTCGCCTTGGCCGCGTCGCGCGTGGCTTCCACCCGGGCCTGATCGAACTGCTGCGTCATTCCGTCAACCGTAATCCAGTAATCCTGATTATAGCGGGTCGTGTACGTGACGAAGCGGATACGGTCGGGAATGACTCGCCCGTGAGTGAAGTTCAGATCACTGAACTCATTGATTGCTTGAAGGGTTGCGCCCGTGGCGTGCGAATGGGCCTGACCCGGATTGGCGAGGAAGAGGGCGTCGATGTCTTTGCCGAGTGAATACACATCGCTGACATAGTTGAAATTATATCCCTCTTTTTCAAGTTGCGTGCGAATGCTCTTGGACGAGGCCAGTTGCGCGTCGTTCGCACCCGCATAGCCCACCAGCGGGACATCCAGCACGTTCACCGCATGCGGAATCATAATGCCATAAGTGGCGGTGGCCGCCTTTTGTGCCGGGGTCAGCCCGTCCATGGTCATCCGATTGCCAATGACGCCCGCATCAATTTCCAAACCGCAAAACATATCCGGATTGTGCAAGCCGATTTGCCACGAGCCGGCGCCACCCATCGAAAAGCCCGCGAGCAAAATACGGTCCGGGTCAATATTATAGCGTTTGCGCACTGAGGCGAGCGCCTCCAGCACATCCGTTTCCCCGGCCCAGCGAAAGGAATTATTACCCCGGCCAAACATCTCAACGCGGATGTAATTTCCGTTCCCCCCAGCGTTCGCGCGGTCGGCCGTCCCGGCCCAATCCCAACCCATGTCGGGCACATAATGGCTCATGCCGTGCAAATAAATGTAAAGCGGCATGGGCTTGGCCGGGTCGTAGGACGCGGGAATCGTAACATGATACGGCTGCGCGGTGCCATCCACCACCGAGCGATAGGCCCGGTCCACTTTGCCTTTGTTTTGCGGCCAGGTTGCCGTTCCGTCTTTTATTTCCTGCGCCCGGCGCAAACCGGCATTGAGCAGGGAGAGGCATTTGTTGAACGGACTGACCAAAGAATCGGAATCCCCGTAGGCATTGGGAATCCGCAAGGTGGTTTCGACAATCCAGCCACAGGCTTCGGCATCCACCACCAAATCGTCATCGGCCTTGGCGTCCTTGAGCGCCTTGATCGCGGCGTTCAATTCATCGAGTTTCGCATGTAATTGCGCAAGTTGATCGTCCGTGAGGGTGGCGACAAAATTGGCCTGCACCCCGCCCCCGCCTCTCGCCGCGCCACCGCGCCCGGTGGCCGCTGCAGAGGCATTGCCGGGGAGTGCCTCGGTTTGAAAAGCGGTGGGTTGGTCATTTGGAGCAGCAACTGGCTGCCCGTACACCGGTGCGGTCAACACGCAAGCTGCAATCAAAACAAATACCGTGGGGGTATACACATTCATCGAAAACCGGCCTTCCAATATGCGGGGGTTTAAAGGGGGGGCAAGGTTCACATTTTTGGGGTGAAAGACGCGCCGTGGCAAAACATTTTCACGCAAATAAACGGCCCCCATCTTATCGCAAGCACGGTCAATGGAACGATTGATAGACTCGCGTGTCTATGTGCGAAATCTTGACGTCTTTCCGGTTGGTCATTAGCATTCGCAATGCAATTTGTCTGCAGAGTTGGCTCGCTGACCTTAATACCGAAATAACTTTCCCGTGCGCGACTCGAACAAAATCCACCCTGGCGAGATCACTCCGGCGGCAGTTTACTTCAACCGCCGCAACTTCATGCGCGCGGGGATTGTGGCGGCGAGCGCCGTCGCCACGGGGTTGGTGTATCGAAAATTCAACCACATGTCCGTGGAAACGGTGGATACTCCTGAAATCGCCGGGCTGGTGACGTCCCCGCCCGCTCCCGCTGCTACTGGCACCGCCGACAGCGGTTTTCATGCCTCCGATCCGGTGACTCAAATTGAGTATATTACCAATTATAACAATTTTTATGAATTTTCAACGGACAAACAGTCAGTTGCTCCACTCGCATCCAACTTTAAAACCAATGGTTGGACGGTTGCAGTCGAAGGCCTGGTGAAGAATCCGAAGGTTTACACGCTTGAAGAGATGTTGAAAATCAGCCCGCCGGAAGAACGCGTTTACCGCATGCGCTGTGTAGAGGGTTGGTCCATGGTAATTCCGTGGGTGGGATATTCGCTTTCGAAACTGCTGGAGCAAGTTGAGCCCACCAGCGAGGCCAAATATGTCGCCTTTGAATCCTTGCTGGATCCGATGCGCTTTCCCGGCCAATCCAGCGACGTGCTCAATTGGCCCTATATTGAAGGATTGCGGCTGGACGAAGCCATGCACCCGCTGGCAATTCTGGCGAGCGGGCTGTATGGACGCGCTTTGCCGCCGCAGGATGGCGCCCCCATCCGGCTCGTCACCCCGTGGAAATACGGCTTCAAAGGAATCAAATCCATCGTAAAAATCAAGCTGGTGGCGGAACAACCGCGCAATACTTGGAACGTGACTGCTCCCAATGAATACGGATTTTATGCGAATGTTAACCCGCATGTGGATCACCCGCGCTGGAGCCAGGCCACGGAGCAGCGCATTGGCGAGTCCGGCCGACGCCCGACGTTGATGTTTAATGGCTACGAAGAGCAGGTAGGGCCCATGTATGCCGGCATGGACTTGCGCAAGAATTACTGACCGGAATCCACCGTGATGAAAGACATTCGCTTCGCCAAATTCCTCTTCTTCGTCAATGGCGCCGTGCCGGTGACGCTGCTGGCGTGGGATGCATTGCACCATGACCTCGGGGCCAACCCGGTGAATTTTGCCATCCGCACCACGGGAATGCTGACGCTGGTTTTTCTGATGCTCACGCTGGCGGTGACGCCCTTCCGTAAAATAACCGGCTGGAACTGGCTGATCTTTTCACGCCGCACCTTCGGTCTATACGCCTTCTTTTATGGTTTGGTGCATTTTCTCATTTTTTTCGCATTCGACCGCTCTTTCAGTGTCTCGAGCACATTGTCCGAGATGGTGAAGCGCACGTATCTGCTCGTGGGAATTATCGGACTGATACTCATGGTGCCACTGGCCATCACTTCCACGAATGCGATGATCAAGCGTCTCGGCATCGCGCGGTGGAAGTCACTGCATCGGCTGGTTTACGTCGTGGCGATAGCCGGTGTAGTGCATTATATCATGCTGGTAAAAGCTGATGAACGCCTGCCGCTGACCTTTGCCACGGTTTTGGCAGTGCTGCTAGTTTTACGGCTGCTGATAATCCGTGCAAAGGCCGCCACCCGGCCCGCCATGGTGGGCAAACCCAAATTCTGGTCGGGCCAATTGCAAATCGTGCGCATCATCCAGGAAACCCCCAATGTCCGCACCTTCCGCCTGGCCCTGCCGGACAACAGCCCCCTGCCCTTCGCCCATCTGTCCGGCCAATATCTCATTCTCAACTTGCAAATTGGTGGCAAAAAAGTCGTCCGCACATACACCATCGCCTCTTCGCCGACGCGCTCGGGTTACTGCGAAATCACGGTGAAACGCGAGGAGGACGGCTTGGGGTCGCGCCATCTGCATGAGAATTTTCGCGAAGGCCACCTGCTGGATGTCTCTGCGCCGGCGGGCCGCTTTACCTTTGATGAAACGAAAGCCAAGAGCATTGTTTTGATTGCCGGGGGCGTCGGCATCACGCCGTTGATGTCCATCCTCCGCTCATTGACCGACCGGAACTGGAAGGGCGATATTCATTTTATTTACTGTGCAAGATCCCCGCACGACATCATCTTTCGCCAGGAGTTGGAAGATTTGGACAAGCGGTTTCCGAATCTGCACCTGCATGTCACGCTCACCCGGGCGGAGGGCCAGCACTGGACCGGGCTTAAGGGACGCGTAACCCGCGATTTGCTCAATCACGCTGTCCCCGACCTGGCGATGCACCCAGTGTACATCTGCGGGCCCAGTTCCATGATGGAGCCGACGATTCAATTGCTGCGCGATTTGGGTGTACCCGCCGAACAAATCAAGTCCGAAGCCTTTGTCGCCGCGAAAAAGACGGAAGCCGCCCTGGCCGCAGTGGATGCGCAACCCGCTTTCGGCGCGGAAGCAGCTTTTTCCACCTCACTTCCAACGGTCAATTCAGCAGACCCAGTGTTGACCTTTCAACGCTCGAAAAAATCCGTTCCGCTGCCGCCCGACAAAACACTTTTGGAAATTGCGGAAGATGCAGGGGTGAACGTCGATTTTGAATGCCGTTCCGGAATTTGTGGCCGGTGCAAAACCAAGCTGCTTGCCGGTTGCGTCACCATGGAAACCCAGGACGCGCTCGACGGCGAAGAGAAAATGCAAAACATCATTTTAATGTGCCAGGCCAAAGCCGCCGAAAATGTGACCCTTGATGCTTAAACCAAAGACAATTCAAACGTCCGCTGGAGAATAAAGTAAATTCACAAAAAATACCGTTTCGGCGCGAGCGATGGAAAATCGCTATTCCCAAAAATCTTAATTACTTGGTACCGCAATAACCGTACCCGGGGCCAGCACCCGCGGCCCGTCGGTCACCTTGGAATTTGATCCGGCGGTCACGGAGGGTATGACACCCCGGCTGGATTCTGAAATCGTCCCGTTATTGATTTTATTGGCGATGGTTTGGCGTTGTTGGTCGGTAAGTGGCGCGGTGGCCAGAGCAGCTTGCGCAGCGGCCGGATCGGTTACCGCCCAGTCTTCGAGGGCATTGGTGATTTGCGAATTGCGCCGCCCAGAATTGCCAATACTTGCCGCCAGCGAATAAGCCGTCGCCGGGTCATTGGACGATTGAGAGGCGACATAACGCGCCACGGCTGCGTCGCGCTCTTGACTGTCGGGCAGCGCCTGCATCCAGTTGGCCAAACCGGCGGGGTCGATCTGCACCCAATTATTAGCCAGTTCCAAAATGGCATTCACCCGCGTTTGGGTATCGACGATGTTGAGCACCTGTTTGGCGGCACTCAAAGGGTCGTTTTGCGCCCATGAATTGACTATCGAAAGAATATTGGAGTTGGACAAAGTGCCTTCCTGCGAAGCGAAATCCCACGCCGCCTGCGGATTGCTGGAGGCCAGATCGGTAACGGCGACACTTACAGCATCATCCTGGAGCTGGCCGGCGGGCAGCGTCTGCGCCCAAGCCAATGCGGCCTGGCTGTCGCTCTGCGCGTAAGCAGAGGCGACTTGATTAATGACGCCAGACATATTGGGGTCACTCGTCAAATTGCTGACGTAGGCTGCGGCGGCCGCCGGATCCGCACTCGCCCAATTGCTCACGACACTTTGCACCGCCTGGTTCCGCGCCTTCGTAGACACGTCCTCAGGCAAATTTTGGACAAAGCTCAACGCCGACTGAACGTCCTGCAATGCCATCGAACTAGCGATGGTGGTAGCGAGGTTATCCCGCGATGGCCCCGCGGGCATTTGACCGAAAAAGCCCGCCGCCGCATTGGGATCAGATGCCGCCATTTGTTTGACCACAGTCGCAGCTATAGTATCGTGCGCAGTCCCAGTCAGGTTCGTGTTGACCCAGTTCATCGCCGCCTCTGGATCGTTTTGGGCATATTGATTAAGGACGGAGTTGTAATAGGTCATCTGGCGCGGGCTATTGGGCAATTGCGCAACATAGGCCAACGCGCCGAGGGGATCGGCGGCGCCCATTTTGCTCAACACCGATTGGACGGCGCCATTTAAACCGATACTTTCGCCCTTGGTTCCAAGCCAGGCCAGAGTCGCAACCGGATCCACATCGCTCCATGAGGAAACCAGCGTGTTAATCATATCGTTGCGCGCAGTGCTGGAAGGAAGTGACTCGATAAATGTCACCGCCGCCGTGGGATTTTGCGCGGCGAGACCACTGACCACGCTTTGCAGCATCTGGTTTCGCATCGTCCCCGCGGGCAGAGCTTGGGCTGCTTGCAGTGCGCCTTCCGGATCAACCTGCGACCAGGCGCCAAACACGCTTTGGGTGGCAATATTGCGGGCATTGCCATTGGGAAGTTTTTGCAGCGCGGCAAAAGCAGATTCCGGATCCACCTGCGCCCAGGAACCAAACACACTGGAAAAAAGTTGGGGAGACTGTTCTCCCACCGGCAAAGCGGTTAACAAGCCAAACGCATGTACTGGGTCGCTCTCGGCAATCGTATCAATCAAGACGTTTTGGACTGTGCGGCGGGTATTGGCATTGGTAATGACACTCAAGGCCGCCCAGGCGGCATCCGGGTCAATTTGCGCCCACGTTTGAAATACCGCTGGCACCGGGTCAGTTTGCAACAAACCCTTGGGCAGGTTCATAGCCGCAGTCAGTGCGGCCCGGGAATCCCCGCTTTGCGCCCAAGCGGCCAGCACTTGGTCGACAGCGGCGCTGCGCAAGGGTTTGCGATCCAGTTTTTCCGCCGCAGCCAAAGCCGCGTTCGGATCATCTTCCGTCCAGACCGCAAAAACTTTGTTCAGATAATCACTGGTGTTATAGTAGTTGGACGTTACACGATTGCCCTGCAATAGACGGCTCGAACGCAAAGTTCGGGCATATGCGTAAGCGAGTGCCGCGTGGGGGTCGGCGTGGGCCCACTTGGCCAAGGCAACGTCCAACACGGTGTTGCGGATGCTGGCATCGGGGCACAACGCCGCTTCATCCAGCAAACTGGCCAACCCGCTCACCGGGGTATCCCCAACTAATTTAAGAATGGCGGAAATGCGATCGCCACCTTTGTATTTTTTAAGAATATCCGCCAGCGTTCCCTTCGTATCCCATATCGCGCTTTGGGTAACAATGGTGCTTTTACCCGTGGTTTTGGCGGTATGGATGATGGTGGGCGGGCTATGCGCACCTGCAGGCTGCGGGGGGTACACCCAATGCCCGGCCACCGCCCCAATTAAAAATACCGGTACCACCAAGGCCAGCAATCGCAGGGTTCGTTTCATGCGTCGATTCGTAGGCCAAATGACCTGCGTCGACAAGTTTAATCAAACCTCATTATTTCCCATGTTGGGTGAAAAGAGTTTTCTCCTGTTTGTCGCCTCAATTAAAATTGCCGCATGGGTGAGGCCACCTGCATTATTCAGCAGTTGGGTTGATTTTATGCCTTCGCGCTTGGCATCAGGAAAATTTCTGACAGCATGGCGAAGCTCACCCCGCCGCTCTCCATGCAACCCGCGATACTCTGGCTCGTCCGCCTCGGCATAGAACAATCCCTTTTCACCCGTGAGCAGGCTGCGGCCATCCGCGCCGCTATCGGCGAAGAGGTGGAATTGATCACCTTCGCGCAAAAGTTGCTCGACGATGGCATTACCGACAATGTCGAGCTACTGGAAAAACTGGCCGACCTGGCCATGACCAAGGGCGAGAAAGGGCCACCGCTGAGCGACCCATTTGCAGTGGAGGAAGAAGAGGCAGCAGCCGCGCCGCATTCCACCTCGGGCGGTGGCGCCGCAGGCAAACCTGGTTCGGGCCCTGTGCCCAAATTTCCCTTCGACCAAGTGGCGATGATGGACGAGCTTTCCCTCGCCGCCGGAATGCGCGAGCTGCTGCGCGCGACCGCCAAACACGGCGCGAGCGACCTGCACCTATCCACCGGGGCGCGCCCCTTTATCCGCAAAAACCGCGCGCTCGCCTACCTTTCGAACCACACTCTTTCCGCCGAAGACGCGCTCAAGCTCAATACCTCGTTGCTCGCCCCGACGCAGAAAAAAACCTACTTGGAGCGTAAAGACTTTGACTACGCCCTCGCCGTCACCGGCGCGGAACGTTACCGCGTGAACCTGATGTTCCACAAAAACGGCGCGGCGGGATCCTACCGCATGGTGCCCGCCGAAACTCGCACACTCAGCGATCTTGGCTACGCCGCCCAACTGCCGACGTTGATGAAGATGCTCTCCTATCACAATGGACTCATCCTCATCACCGGTCCGGTCGGCTCCGGCAAAACCACCACCCTCGCCTCGATTGTCGCCTACCTTAACGAATCGCGCACCGACCATATCATCACTGTCGAGGACCCCATCGAAACCGTGCAATCCGCCAAGGGCTGTAACGTGACTCAGCGCGAAGTTGGCTCGCACACCAAAACTTTTGCCAGTGCGCTCAAAGGCGCTTTGCGCGAAGACCCGGACATTATCGTCATTGGGGAACTGCGCGATTTGGAAACCATCGAAATGGCTATCAGCGCGTCGGAGACCGGCCACCTTGTGATTGGCACAATGCACACCAGCGACGCCACCACCACGCTCAACCGCCTGCTCGATGTGTTCCCGCCAGCGCAACAGAGCCAGATTCGCGCGAGCGTGGCGGAAAGTCTGCGCGGCGTGGTGTGCCAGCGCTTGCTCCCGGGTCGCGACGGTGGCCTCACCCTCGCTTGCGAAATCCTCGTCAGCAACACCGCCATCCAGGCCATGATCAAAGACAGCAAGACGGCCGGCCTGCGCAATGCGATGGAAACCGGCTCGCGCGAGGGCATGTGCCTGATGGACACCGTCGTGTTCGACCTCTGGCAACAGCGCAAAATCTCCTCCGAAGTCGCCCTCGCCAATATCACCAACCGCACCTTCCGGGAAAAAATCGCTTAGACCCATGGCCGCCATTGACGCACTCCTCCGCACTCTGCTCGAAAAGGGCGGCTCTGACTTGCACTTGACCGTCGGCCTGCCGCCTAAGGCGCGCGCTTCCGGCTCGCTCCAACCCATCGCCGACCAGCCGATAGACGCCGCGACTATGGAGGCCTTGCTCAAGGAACTCGTCCCCGAGCGCCGCTGGCAGGACTACCTCGAACGACACGACCTCGACCTCGCGCATGAGGTGCCGGGGCTCGCGCGCTTCCGCGGCAATTACCTTTACAACCATTGGGGCATGGCGGCCGTCTTCCGGCAGATTCCGGCGAAAATCCTCTCCTTTGAAGACTTAAAGCTGCCCGAGGCGCTCAAGAAGCTCTGCCATCTCGATCAGGGCCTCGTCGTCGTCACCGGGCCGACGGGCAGCGGGAAATCCACCACGCTGGCTGCGATGATTGATTATATTAACACGAATCTTTCCAAGCATATCATCACCATCGAGGATCCGATTGAGTTCGTCCACCCGGTGAAGAAATCCGTCATCGTGCACCGGGAAGTAGGCGAACACACCCAATCCTTCGCCGCCGCGCTCAAGGGCGCGATGCGCCATGATCCCGATATTTTGCTCCTCGGCGAAATGCGCGAGTTGGAAACCATCAAGCTCGCGCTCGGCTGCGCCTCCATGGGCATGCTCGTCTTTGGCACCCTGCACACCAACAATGCGCCGAAGACGGTGGACCGCATCATTAATACTTTCCCCGGCGAGGAGCAGAATCAGGTGCGCGTGATGCTGGCCGGCTGCCTTGCGGGCGTCGTCGCTCAATTGCTCTGCAAGCGCAAGCCCAAGGGCCGCTGCGCCGTGCATGAAATCCTCCTCGCGCACGAGGCGCTGCCCAACACCATCCGCCTCGGCCAAATTGCGAACATCCGCAACATCATTGAGAGCGGCTTTGCCGACGGCATGGTGACCATGGATTCCAGCCTGATGGCCCGGGTCAAGGACGGCACCATCGAAGCCAAGGAAGCCTATATGAAGGGCGCCAACAAGTCCCTCTTTGCCCCCCTCCTCCAAACCGGTGACCTCGATGGCGGCCATTAAAGTTCAAGGGAATTGTAAATCGAAATTAATTTTGTCCGACTGATAAGGTTACATTTTTGACACGCGTGCCGCTCGTGTTCACCCCAGAATCTGCTTGTAACCCGGGCGGGGCTGGTATTCAAAAATAGGTACGACGATGAGCGATAAAGACACCTATCAATGGAATGTACTGCTCCGGGCAATTAAAGACCGCAATGTCGTCCCGATGGTGGGCAATGATTTGCTGATGGTCGACACCCCGGACGGCCCGCAGATGTATTACCGGCTGGTGGCGGAACAACTGGCTAACGGCTTGGGCATACCGCGAGACCGGCTGCCCGAAGGCTTCGACCCCAACGATGTCATTTGCGCCTACGAGCGTTTTCACGGCGATTTGGGGAAGATCAAGGACCGCGTGCTTGATATCCACGAATCCCTCAAGCCCGCGATGCCCGAAGCCCTGCGCCTGCTGGCGGAGATTCCCGCCTTCAACCTATTTATCAGCACCACGGTGGACTCCCTGCTGGCGGACGCCGTGGAAAAAGTCCGCAAAAAGCGTCCGGTGGAAATGGCTTTCCCCGATGCGGATTTCGATGATGACAAACTGCAATACGCTGGCAGTGCAGTTTACCACATTTTGGGCATGGCCACCTCCTACTCCCGTTTTGCAGTGACCGAAGGCAATATGCTGGAGTTCATGCACGACCTGATGACGAATAAGGAGAAGGCGAAAAATTTAATCAACAAACTCCGCTCCAGCCACTTGCTAATCCTGGGTGTGACTTTCCCCGACTGGCTGGCGCGTTTCCTGTTGCGGCTGGTGCGCGAAGGCCCGTTGTGGAACGAACGGCCCATGACTGAAGTCATAGTTGATGGCGGCCGCTCACCGCCGGATTTCGTCCGCTTCCTCCGCAAATTCAGCCCGGAAAACACCGTGGTGATGACGGACATTTCCCCGGTGGATTTTGTCCGCGAGCTGCACCGGCGGTGGATGGAAAAATACGGGAGCACGGAATTGCCGCCACCGCCCGGCAGCGAACCGGCAGACATGGCCAGCGGTTCCATTTTTATCAGCTATGCGCGCGAGGACCGTGACGCGGCGATGCGTCTCGTGAAAGAATTGACGGCGAAAAATCTCGAAGTGTGGGTTGACCAACTCAACCTTAATCCGGGTGATGCGTTTAACGAAAAAATCCGCAAACACATCAACAACTGCAGCGCGTTTGTCGCCGTGCTCTCCCGCAATACGGAAGACCAGCAGCCCCGGTATTGGCGCCGCGAATGGTACGAAGCCAAGGAAAAATCAAAACACTACACCGCCACCGATTGCGGGTTTATTTTTCCCGTAGTCGTGGACGATTCCGCCCCCGGCGGCCTTTGCTCCCTGCAATATTTTCAATTGAGCAGTGCGATTGCGCCCGGCGGATTTCCCCCTGAGGATCTGGTCAAACAACTCGACCGCGCGCAAAAGAACCGGCGCAAACTTGCCGCCAACCGATGAGCGCCCCCACTCCATCGACCAGCCATCTCACGGCCGAAAATCCGTGGCCCGGCTTACGCTCGTTCACCGAGGCGGACCACGATTTCTTTTTTGGCCGGGATCGGGAAACAGCGGATATTTTCGAAATGGTGCGACACGAGCAAGTGGTGGTGCTTTTCGGCCAATCGGGTTTGGGCAAGACCTCCCTCCTGCAGGCCGCCTTGTTCCCGCAATTGAAACAATCAGATTTCCTGCCATTTTTCGTGCGGTTGAACCACGACGAGTCAGCGCCGGAACTGGCTGAGCAAATCAAGGCCAAGCTGGCGGAAGAATTGCGCCACGCCAACGTACCGGATGCGCCTCTGCCTAATGCACAGGAAACACTTTGGGAATATTTTCACCGCAAAGATGTGGACTTTTGGGGCCCGCGCAACCGTCTGCTAACGCCGGTGATTGTGCTCGACCAGTTTGAGGAAATTTTCACCCTCGGGCTGCACAACGACCATACCCAGCAAAAGGCGGATCGGTTTGTGGCGGAGTTGGAAGCGTTGCTGGAAAATCGCGTACCCGAAGCCGTGCGCATCGCGCTCGCGAAGGACAGATCCCAAGCCGCCGCCTTTGATCTGGAGCGTAAGTCGGTCAAATTTGTCATCAGTTTGCGCGAGGACTTTTTGGCGCAGCTCGATTCCTGGCGCGAACGCATGCCTTCGCTCATGCCCAAACGCTACCGGCTGCTGCGCATGAGCGGGGCCCAAGCGATTGAAGTGGTGCAAAAGGCGGGAGCCCATTTGGTGACTCCCGAAGTGGCGCTCAATATCGTGGAGTTTGTTTCCTCCGGGCAAAAGCACCGCGGCGGCAACCTGGCGGTTGAACGGCGGGAAGTTGAACCAGCGCTCTTGTGCCTGGTGTGCGATGAGTTGAACACCATCCGCCGCACGCGCCACCAATCCAGCATTACTCCCGACCTGCTGACCGGTGAGCGCGAAGGCATTATCCGGGACTTTTATCAACGCGGCATGGAAATGGCCAGTGAGCGCACGCGCACTTGGATTGAGGACGAATTATTGACCGCCACCGGTTTCCGCAAAAAATCACCGCTGGAAAATGCCTTGATGGCCGGTTTGCCCCAAGCCGATTTCGATGTTTTGCGCGAGCGACGCATCCTCAACCTCGTACAATTGGATAACGTGGTCTGGGTTGAGTTGATGCATGACGTGTTGACCGAGCCTGCGCGCCGCAGCCGCGCCGCCCGCGAGCAACGGTTGCAGGCGCAAGCCGCCGCCGAGCGGGAAAAGGAAACCACACGCAAGCTGAAAAATTTGCGCGTGCAACGAATGTTTTTTGCCGGCTTGACCGTGCTGGCGCTGGTTGCGGTGGTGTATGTTTACAATCTCAGCATCAAGGATAAGAACGACAAAACCAGCGCGGAAACCGCGGAAAAATCCGCCGAGGTCGCAAGCAATTCATTGGGCGTTTTGCTGGTCAGCAATTTGTACAACGAACTGGCCAACCCCACTCCGAATGGAATTAAAATTGCGGACGCGGACGTGACGGAGCTGGAAAAGTTAAACGAGGCGGGCGCCAACAGTTTTATTCAATTTTATTATACGCAATCCCTCGCCATTGCCGCGGAAATCAATTTTCAAAACGGACAGATAACCCAAGGGCTGGCCGCGGCGCAACTAGCCGATCAACAAATTCCCGCGCTATCCAAAAACAGCATTGCGGGCCAAGACCTAGATGCGCTCAAATCACAGATCCAATATGCGCTAGGTACAGGTTTGGCGGCCACGGGTAAATATGATGCCGCCATGGTCAATTTTCAAAATGCCATCAAGTTCGTCCCTAATGTCGGAAATGTGACTTTGGACTATGCGACCAAGAATCCGGAAATTACCCGGGCTGGCCTTTTGGCGCATCTCGCCTTAGGCAATCTGAAATTCTGCCAAAATCAATTGAAGGAGGCTCGGGATAATTTCCAGACCGTGCTGGATCAAGCGAAAGCCATCTATGGGAGCAACCTAGACGACAACGCGGTGCGAAAAACCATTTCTGCGGAAAGTGCGTCGGCCATAGCCTATGCCGATTTGGGCCTGGGCCATTGCACCACGGGCTCCGCCGCTGCGGACTATTTTCAGCAAGCACGGCAAACCGTGGATTCCCTGATTAACGACCACCCCGATAATTTACGTTGGATGAAACAATCCGCCGATGTGGATTTGGCCTTGGGAAATGCAAGCCAGGCGCTGGACTCCATGGAAAAAGTGTCCAAGGCGGCGACGCAAAACCTGGCGTGGAAGTTGGACCGAGCGCACAGTCTCGGCGCGGTAGGCCTGCAATTGGAGCAGCAAGGCGAGCTGGATACCGCACATAAAAACTACTTGGAGATGCAGTCTGAAGCAGTGGATGTTGCGGCGCATGAACCTAACTGGCTGGAGGCAATAAACTTGCAAGGCCAGGCTGAAGTGCATCTGGGGAATATCGCCCGCCTTCTGGCGAATACCGCCGCCAAAGCCACCCCGGCGAGCCCGGCGGACAGTGGTACGACTTCGAACTCCAACTCGCGCGACACCAAAAAGGGCGGGGTAAACATTGCCAGCGGAGGTGGAAGCAGTCTTGACCCGCAAGATAAATGGAATGAAGCTCACGATGAATACGCCCAAGCAGCGGCCCTTTTTGCCAATTTGATCAGTTCCTCCGGAAAAGCACCCGCATACGTGCGTGAGTGGGTGGAAATTTCATATCTCCAGGCATTGAATTATCAAAGCCGCAACAATATTGCCCTGGCACAAAAATCCTGCGCCGAAGCCCAGCAGGATGCCGCTCCGTTTATCGGCCCCAATCTTGCGGACGCAGATCCCGCCCTGCAACAAATCCTATTCAGCGTGGCCGAGTTGTATGGCGACCTTTATACCAGTCTGGCCGCTCCACCAACTGCTACTGCCAACAAAACCGATGCCACCCCCAGTGACGTTAAAAACGCCGCCCCCACGCCGACCACGCCGGTGCTGACGGACGAGCAGACCAAGCAGTTGCAACAGGCGGTTGTCGAGTATGTTTTGGCCTTAAGTCTTAAAAATAATCCGGATCTCACCCCGGATGACTCTGCGCAAATTTCCACCTTAAAACTCAAACTGGAAAATTGCTATTGGCTGCTCCAGGATTATGCTGACGCTGAAACCATGTTTGCCACGGCTTTGGGGAACAACCTGGCCAACGCCCGCGATCCCAGCTTGATTATGCAACGCGCGGTGATTGAAGAAAAATTGGTTTCGTTTTATATTGAGCGCCACCAACTCGACAAGGCCGTGGATAATTGGAAAACGGCAGTCAATGACGCGGTGTGGGGTTTGGTGCGGAATTTTGGCGACAAAGAGCTGCACACAAAACTGGATGACTTGCGCAACGAGGACCTCGACCAACTTGAATCCGCTCTCGACAAGGATTTGTCCATTCCCGCGGATAAATCGCTGCAGTGGACGGATGATTTGGACAACTTGAAGGATCACACCTCGGAGGATAATTTGGTCAAGCGCATTGAAGGGCAATGGTCACCCGAGTTGCGCACCGTGCCACTCATTCCAGGGCGATGGGAGACCTTGGGCATGGACGAAATGGACAGCGAAAAAAAATCCATTGCGGCATTTACGGATGAAAACTTCAACGCCGATGGCGTCCTCGGGCTGCGCAAGCTGCCCTTGGTTTTTTATCCGGACGCGA
>DATHOB010000101.1:0-4968 GCA_035485355.1 Opitutales bacterium
ATGTGCACATTGAGCACCATACTGACGGGGCGGTAACTGTATGGATGAGCGAGCATGATCCACTCAACCGGCTGAAGGGGATGCACGGGGTGTGCCTGCATCCGGACAAAGCCTATATAGAACTGAAGGTGCGAGCCTACAACCGGACCCCGCAAGTCCAGACCTTCCTTTGGTGGGCCAACGTCGCCACCCGGGTGCACGAGCTTTACCAATCCTTTTTCCCGCCCGATGTGTATTATGTGGCCGACCACGCCAAGCGGGCGATGAGCGAGTTTCCCTTGTGTCATGGTCGTTATTATGGGGTCGATTACCAAGCACGGGGACGGAAGGGCGTCCCTCCGACGGAGGCACCCCATCAGTTTGTTCCGCCAGCCGGAAAGTATGCGCCGAATGACTTGTCTTGGTATGCGAACATCCCGGTGCCGACTTCTTATATGTGCATGGGGACGAAGGAGAATTTCTTCGGCGGCTACGACCATGCGCGGCAGGCCGGGGTGATTCACGTGGCCAACCCGCACATTTCACCGGGCAAGAAACAGTGGACCTGGGGTAATCATGAATTTGGTTATGCGTGGGATCGCAACCTGACCGACCTCGACGAGAAAAACGAATACGGCCCCTACATTGAAATTATGGCCGGAGTCTATACGGACAACCAACCGGACTTTTCATTTTTGATGCCGGGTGAAACGAAGACCTGGAGCCAGTTCTGGTATCCCATCCAGAAAATCGGCCCGGCCCACAAAGCCAATCTGGACGCCGCGGTGAGCTTAAACGTGGCCGGACGCAAAACAAGGGTGGGGGTATCAGTCGCGGCAAAGTTCCCCGGCGCACACATTCACTTGGAAGCGCGGAACCGCTCGCTGGTTTATGCTACTTTTGACCTGGCACCGGGCGCTTCTTATATGGAAGAGGTCGACCTGCCGCGAGGGGTGCGTGAGACGGACTTGCGACTAACGATGCTGTCGGCGAACGGACGCGAAATAATCACTTATACCCCCAAGGCCCGCCTTCAGGGCAAAGTACCCCCGCCCGCGACTGAGCCTCCGTTACCTAAAGATGTGGCCGGCAACGATGAGCTATTTGTCATCGGGCTGCACTTGGAACAATACCGCCATGCGACCCGGATGCCCGAACTTTATTGGCGCGAAGCCCTGCGGCGGGATCCGGGTGACAGTCGTTGCCATCTTGCAATGGGCAAGTGGCACCTGCGCCGGGGAGAATTTGCCGAGGCCGAAAAGCATTTGCGCGCGGCAGTGGCGCGGGTGACCAGCCGCAACCCCAACCCCTACGATGGTGAGCCGCATTACCAATTGGGTTTGACGCTACGAGCACTGGGTCGGGATGAGGAAGCTTACGCCTCTATATATAAGTCTACGTGGAATCACGCCTGGCAGGCAGCGGGTTACCATGCATTGGCCGAACTGGATTGCAAAAGGCAGGACTGGGTAACGGCGCTCGACCATTTAAACCGGGCCTTGTGCGCCAATGCGGATAACCTGCGCGCGCGGGATTTGCGGGTCTTGGTGTTGCGCCGGTTGGGCCGCGAGGAGGAGGCCCATAAGCTATTACACGAAACGTTGGCACTGGATCCGCTCGATTGGTGGGCGCGCGAACTTGCGGGCCAGACTTTGACTTGCGACACGCAAGTGCGGCTCGACTTGGCCCTGGATTATTGGCGCGCGGGGTTTCTCACCGAAGCCATCGCGGTTTTGAAGACGGCGAAGCCGGAGCCAGCCTCGGGCACTGCTCCACTGGTGGAATATTATCTGGGGTGGTTGCACGCACAGCGCGGCGACATAAAGGAAGCGAAGAAACACTATGCCGCCGCCACGAAGGCTTCGCCGGATTATTGCTTCCCTTGCCGAGTGGAAGAAATCACGATTCTCGAATCCGCGATGGCGGCGAACCCCCGCGACGCCCGTGCGCCGTATTATCTGGGCAATTTGTTCTATGACCGGCGGCGGTTTAGCGAAGCGATCCGGCTGGGGGAGAAATCGGTCCGGCTGGATCCAACATACTCCGTGGTTTGGCGCAATCTTGGGCTGGGTTATTTCAATATTTTTCGCCAGCCCGCCAAAGCCGCCTCGGCCTACGACCGGGCTTTTCGTGTCGCGCCGGGGGATGCCCGGGTGTTTTACGAACGCGACCAATTGTGGAAACGCCTGGGTCGTTCCTCTGCCGCGCGCCTGCGCGAATTGGAAGGAAATCCCACACTAGTCGCCCAACGCGATGAATTGATCGTCGAGCTGTGCGCGTTACATAATCAGACCGGCAACCCGGAGAAGGCCAAAAAATTACTGGCGGCGCGAGTGTTCCAACCGTGGGAAGGCGGCGAGGGGCAGGCGCTGGGCCAGCATGTGCGCACGCATCTTATGCTCGGGCGCGCGGCACTCGCCCGCGGCGATGCGGCGGCGGCGAAACAATTTTTCGCCACGGCGTTGGATGCGCCGCGCAATTTGGGCGAGGCGAAGCACTTGCTGGCGAATCAGAGCGACATCTATTTCTGGCTGGGTGAAGCGGCGATGGCGCTTAACGACCGCAAAAATGCACGGGAACACTGGCGCCAAGCGGCGGCGTTTCGCGGTGATTTTCAGGGGATGCGGGTGCAGTCGTTTTCCGAAATGACGTATTACTCGGCGCTCGCGCTCGGCCGCCTCGGGCGCAAGGCAGCGGCGGCGAAACTGCTGCGCGAATTACTGGCGTATGCGAAGCAGCTCGCCCAAACTCCCGCCAAGATTGACTATTTTGCCACTTCGTTGCCGACCATGCTGGTTTTCGATGATGATTTGCAGCGCCGTCAGTTAATCACCGCGCTCTTCCTCCAAGCCCAGGCGCAGCACGGCCTGGGCCGCACGGCGGAGGCCAAAAAATTGCTCGCGAAAGTTTTGCGACTCGACCCCAATCATGCCCTGGCCGCAGACTTGCGCGGCAGCGTGTAACCCCCAATCAAGTTACCTATGAATACCCCGACTCCCGCGTCTTCCTCCAATCTCAAAGCGGAATACAATATTGGTTACATCACCTTGATTTCGTTCGTGGCCGCGATGGGCGGTCTGTTGTTCGGCTACGATTGGGTAGTGATTGGCGGGGCGAAACCATTTTTTGAGCCGTTTTTTCATATTGATCCGGTGGTCAACGCCACCGCTTCCGGCTGGGCGAATAGTTGCGCGCTGATCGGGTGCCTCATCGGCGCGCTGGTGGCGGGCGGGATGAGCGATAAATTCGGCCGCAAGCGGCTGCTCATTTTGTCCGCGTTGTTGTTTATCATCACGTCTCTGGGCAACGCGCTGGCTCAAGATTTTAACGTTTTCATCATTTGGCGCGTGCTGGGCGGGGTGGCTATCGGGTTGGCGTCGAATTTATCGCCAATGTACATTGCGGAAATCGCCCCGGCGCAAATGCGCGGGCGGCTGGTGTCGATCAACCAGCTCACGATTGTCATCGGCGTGCTGGCGGCGCAAATCATCAATTGGGCGCTAGGCCGGAACCTGCCCATCGGAGCGACGGCGGACTTCATCCGCACCTCGTGGTACGGGACGGATTGCTGGCGCTGGATGTTTGCGCTGACGGCGATTCCGGCGATATTGTTTTTTCTGGGAATGTTTTTCGTGCCGGAAAGCCCGCGTTGGCTGATCCGGCGTGGAATTGTGGAGCGCGCGCGCGCCGTATTGGCAAATATCGGCGGGGCGAATTACGCCAATGCCGAAATCGTGGACGTGCAGGAGACGTTGCAAAACGAGGAGGCGAGCCGGGTGCGTTTCGCCGAGTTGCTCGCGCCGAAAATGCGCAAGGTGCTGCTCCTGGGGGTCGGGCTGGCGGTATTTCAGCAATGGTGCGGCATCAACGTCATTTTCAATTACGCGGCGGATATTTTCAAGGCGGCGGGCTACGACATTTCATTTGTGCTTAAAAACATCGCGTGGACCGGCTCGGTGAATCTCGTGTTCACCTTTGTTGCACTCGGGGTGGTGGATAAGCTGGGGCGGCGCCCGCTGATGCTCTTTGGGTCGGCGGCACTCGCGGTGGTTTACCTTGTGCTCGGCTATGGCTACCATAGCCACCTAACGGGCCTGCCGATGCTCCTGCTAGTGCTCGCCGCGATTGCCTGTTATTCGATGTCGCTCGCGCCAGTGACGTGGGTGGTGATTTCGGAAATTTTCCCCAACCGGATCCGCGGTGCGGCGATGGCCGTGGCAGTGGCGTCGCTGTGGGCGGCGTGCTTCATTTTAACATTTACGTTTCCCATGCTTAACACGGATTTGGGGCCTGCCAAGACCTTTGGGCTATACGCGACGATTTGCATCGCGGGCTTCATCTTCATCTTCTTCAAACTCCCTGAAACCAAAAACAAAACACTCGAAGAGTTGGAGCGAGAATTGGTGGATTGAGGGAAACTTAAGCACGGGTGGCTTGTCCCAATCCTTTTGGGGTTGAAAGGGCAGGGGTATTGCGCTGCCATGCATTCGACCCTATTCGCATGGATTCCCCGGCTTTGTCTCACAGCGATTTTTTTCGATTACGGCCCGAGGCCAAAATGGCCGCGTGGTTGGCGCTGGGCATGGCGGGATTGGTCATCGCCGACCAATTGCACTACTGGCAAACCATGGAGGACTTTAGCTTCGGCTATCTGGTGCCGGTATTTGTCGCCTTTGTGTTGAACGACCGCTGGCCGCTGCTCAAGGCCGTGTTGCTGGGGGATGAAAAAAATGTCCCGGGGGCAACCGCATCCGCCGAGGACCAACGCGCGGGCACGTTCAACTTTTTTGCCTCGTTGATGGTCTGTGGGAGTTTGCTGTTGTTTCTCTATGGCGGTTTTATGCGCGCGGTGACGGGGCCGGATATGGATTCCGCCGCCGCGCTGGGGCTGGGGTTGGGCGGTTTTGTGTTGGCGATGGGCTTTCTTATTTCCCGCACTGATGCGCACGGCCGCGCGGTGACGCTATCGAAGCGCGGGCGCGTGGTGGC
>DATHOB010000102.1:0-6769 GCA_035485355.1 Opitutales bacterium
AATCAAGATTTCTAGGGTTATTGAGACTGAAAACCGGGTCAATTTTAACGATAAAAAAATTGCTTTTTGGCCGAAAATCTGAAACAATTCAACCCTGCTCGCTTACCGCAGCCCCCTCTATGGAAATCACTTTTGAGGTCATCCAGCAAGTCGAAGGCAGCTATGTCGCCGCTTGCTACAGCGAAAACATTTATACTGAAGGTTCCTCTCTGGAGGAATTGCACGAAAACATCGTTTCGGCGATTGACGTGCGCTTCGTTGGCCGGACCAAGCCCGACGGCTCCGCCGTGCGCTTGATGTTGTATCGAGAGTAGCCGTCAGTTTTTGGGCAAATACTTGGTCACGTCCGGCACCGGTTTTACTCGGTGGCCGCTTAGGAGCCGCTCGAAGTACGGATCCAATTTGTTTTCCAGCGTGAAGGGCTCCTCGGGCAGGTTTTCCTCGTCGAGGTCCAAGGCGTCGATGGGATCGATGTTGTCGAAGGCCAGGGTTATGCGCCGGGCTTCGGGGAAGAGCACCACCAGCGGATTGTCCACTTTGTCCTTTTTGACATTGAAGAAAACGCACGGGTAGCGGAGTTCGGCGAATTCCTTCTGGAAATTTTTCGCCCAGGTGTCGGACAAAGTGCTGCGGCGGTTGAGCAGCACACAGTCGGCAAAGTGCGTGCAAGCTTTGTGCCATTCGGTGACTTTGGGCTGCGCCGCGGCCAGGGTGCAATCCACCAGGAGGAGGATGCGCGCCAGTTCATGGCCGCGCGAATTTAGCCACGGGCCAAACGCTTCAATCTGGTCGATGACTGAAACGCGCGCATCCGCCAGGAAAAAAATGGTTTCGGACTCCTCGACCGGTTCGCCTTCCGGAGGGATGACAAAATGATCCTTATCGAACGTAAAGGGTACGCACTGGATGTGGGGTTGGGTCGTCAAGCCGCCTTCCGGCACTTCGCTCGCGGCGTGGTAGATGGTGACGGGCTGGGTGTCGCCCAAGCCGCCTTCAATCAAATTGAAAACAATTTCGGCCCGGCCGGAGCCGGGCAAACCTAGCACAAGATACACTGAAGACATACGCTGGCATTACGCGGGAAAATTGTCTGCGGCGCAAGGCGCGATACGCCAAGCTGCCTAACATTTTTTCTCCCGCCGGAGTTGCCGTGCCTGCGGCCATTCCCGGGTGCTTGCTTACAACATGCGTGCGGGGTCGCGGGATTTTTCCCGCTGGGAGCGCATGAAGGCATAAAGCGCGGCGGTGTCATCGGCGCGGGCAGGGGCGGGCTCCGTGCGTTGGGCGGGCGGAGTGTTGCGCATGGGGGTCGGAGTGCTCCGCACCGGCGTGCCCGCCGCCACCGCCGCGGCCTCGGAAAGCTCATCCTTCGCTTCTTCGGCGGTGTTTTGCCGTTCGAGCTTCATCAGGGCTTTGCGCATTTTGGCTAGTGCCGAGTTCTGCAATTGGCGCACTCGCTCGCGCGTCACGCCGAGGCAGAGGCCGACATCTTCGAGTGTCTTGGGCCGTTCGCCGTCCAACCCGAAGCGCAAGCGGAGGATTTCCGTTTCGCGCGGGTCGAGTTTCGAGACGATGGCGCTAATGTCCTGCTGGGTGGTCTTGCCGCGCAAATTTTCAAAAGGGGTGGGTTCATTTTCGTCGCACACGAGTTCGCCCAATTCCGTCGAGTCGTTTTCACCCACTGGTGCATCCAGGGATGACGGCCGCATGCTGACGGTTTTAAGGTGGGCGATTTTTTTCACCGGCAAGCCCATGGCCTCGGCCAGTTCCTCGTTGCTCGGCTCGCGGCCAAGTGTTTCCTGCATCTGCGCGGTCGTTTTGCGCAGTCGCGCCAGCTTGTCCACCATATGCACGGGCAGGCGGATGGTTTTGCTTTGGTTGGCGAGCGCACGCTTGATGGACTGCTTGATCCACCACGCCGCATACGTGCTGAGTTTGCCGCCCTTGGCCGGGTCAAACCGTTCCACAGCCTTCATCAGCCCGATGTTGCCTTCGGAAATCAAGTCGAGCAGCGGCAGGCCAAAGTGGCTGTAATCGTGCGCAATTTTCACCACGAGGCGCAAGTTGGCGCGGATCATTTGTTCGCGCGCGGCGCCATCGCCGTTTTTGATGCGCGCGGCCAACTCCACTTCCTGCTCGGCGGTCAACAGGGCGACACGGCCAATTTCATGCAGGTACAATTGCAGGCTGCCGCGTTCACTGGGCGGCAGCTCGCGGAAAGATTCCTCCCGCTCATCCGGTTCGTTATCCGCCGCCGCCGCCGCAGGTGCTTCCTCGGCGGTTTCCTCCTCGGCAGCTTCCTTGGTTTGCTCATCAACCAATTCGTCCTCGGCGTCAGTATTGCGCCGGGGAGACGGAGAAGGTGTATTTTTTTTGTTCGTCACAACCAATCAAGCAAATGGCCATCGCAAATCGCGCACGTTCTTTCTAACTTCTTTACCAACCCTTCGCAAAGGAAAAATCACCTCAACGAAAATTATTTTGCATCCGCTAAAACTTCTGGGGTGATTCCCCTACGGCAGGGTCACAGTTGCGTGAACTGTTCCGAGCGGGCCACGGCTTTGAACATCGCGCGTGCTTTGTTGAGTGTCTCCTGATATTCCGCGGTCGGAATGGAATCCGCCACCAATCCCGCGCCGCTTTGAATGTAAAGTTTGCCACCTTTGAGCAATGCGGTGCGGATGAGAATGCAACAATCGAGATTGCCGTCAAAACTGAAATAACCCAACGCCCCCGCGTAGGAACCGCGCGCAGTTTGCTCGAATTCGGCGATGATTTGCATCGCGCGCACCTTCGGCGCGCCGGAGACGGTGCCGGCGGGAAATGTCGCGCGCATCAAGTCGTAGGCGTTTTTATCCCCGGCGAGGCGGCCTTCGACCTGCGAGACAATGTGCATGACGTGCGAGTAGCGCTCGATGATGGCATACTCCTTCACCTCGACGCTGCCGGGCGTGCACACGCGGCCCAAATCATTGCGCGCCAAATCCACCAGCATGAGGTGCTCGGCGCGTTCTTTCTCGTCCGCGAGCAATTCTTTTTCGAGGCGGGTGTCGTCCGCCGCGGTGGCGCCGCGCGGGCGCGTGCCGGCGATTGGGCGGGTCTCGACGCGCCCGTTCGTCAGGCGAACATGCACTTCCGGCGAAGCGCCGACGAGCGCGTAGTCGCCCGTTTCCAAAATGAACATATACGGTGACGGGTTCACCAGCCGCAGTGAGCGGTATAAATCCAACGCCGGGCGGTCGTACGCGCGTTCGAAGCGTTGCGAGCCCACGACTTGGATAATGTCACCCGCGCGAATGTACTCCTTCGAGCGGTCGACCATTTTCTCAAATTCCGTTTGCGTAAAATTGCCGCCCGGCACGGCGACTTCCGGCTCCGCGCCCAGCGCCAGCGGGGTGACATTGGCATTGGTGTCGTCGCAAATTTCGCGGGCGAATTCCCGCACGGCTTCCGCCGCTTTGGCGTAGGCCACCCGGGCGTCGCTGCCGGTGGGAATGAATGCATTGACCACCAGCCGCGCCATTTGCTTCACATGGTCGAACGCCACTACCCGGTCGATAATCATGTAGTACATCACCGGCATGCCCAAGTCGTCCTTCTTTGGCAAAGGAACCGTGGGCTCAATGCGGTGGACGTATTCGTACCCGAGAAATCCCACCGCGCCACCCATGAACGGCGGCTTGTCCTTCGGCTCGACCGGGCGGTAATGCGCCATGCGCTCTTCGACAAGTTTCAACGGATCCGCCGGCGTTGGCACTCGACGCTGTTTCCCGTCGCGGTCGGTGATGATGGTTTCCTTTTCATAGGCCGCGATGGTTTCGTGCGGACGGCATCCGGCAAAACTGTAACGCCCGATATGTTCCCCGCCGGCGACGGACTCGAACAAAAACGCCGCGCCTCCACGCCGCAGCCGGGCATAGACGGCGACGGGCGTGGCAAAGTCCGCCACCAGGTCCGCATACACGGGCACGAGGTTGCCCTGCGCGGCCAGGCGCACAAATTCGCTTTCGCTCGGCGTGATATTCATGACGGAAGCCGATAAGACTGCCTGTTTTGCCCTCGGGCAACAAGCCGAAATCGTCGCGGTCACATTTCAATCCACACCAAGCTCCCCTCGGTCACATTATCAAACAACTCAATGACATCTGCGTCGCTTAGCGCGGCGCAACCCGCGGTGGCGGGGGTGCCGAGTTTTTCCGGGTGGTTGGCGCCGTGGATGTAAATGTAGCGGTCATAAGAATCGCGCCCGGGACCGGCATTATGGCCGGGCTCCAGCCCGCGCAGGCGCAGGATACGGGTCGAAACCAAATTCTTCATTTGTTCCGAGTCGTGGGCCTCGCGCCAGAGGTAGCCGGTGGCCACGCGGCCTTTGAACACCATGCCGGGCGGCGCGCCCGCGCCGATTTTGTCGGCGATTTCGTGCAGGCCGGTGGGCGTGCCGAAGGAGTTTTCAATGCACGAGGGCGGGCGCACGGAGGTGGAAATCACATAGGCGCGGACGAGCTGGCCATCGGCAAAGTGATATAATTTTTGCTCGCCTATTTGCACGCAAAGGCAATGCTGGGTCGCTACGCGCGAACGCTGGGCGCACGCCTCGCTGACCCGCCGGAAAATCTCTTTTTCGTCATTCATATGTCTGCGCATTCCTACCGCCTCGGCATCGTCGGCGCAACTGGCGCTGTTGGTCAAGAACTCATTCGCTTGCTGCACGAGCGCAATTTCCCGTTGCGCCAGTTGGTGCTGCTGGCCTCGGCCCGGTCGGTGGGCAAGAAAATCACCTGCGGCGCGCAAAGTTGGGAAGTCGAGGAAGCCACCCCCGAGGCGTTCAAAAATCTCGACGTCGCCATCTTCAGCGCGGGCGGCGGAACCTCGGAGAAGCTAGCTCCCGAGGCCGTGAAGCGCGGCTGTGTCGTCATCGACAATAGCTCGTTCTTCCGCATGGACCCGAAGGTGCCACTGGTAATTCCCGACATCAACCCGCACGCGATGGATCACCATAATGGCATCATCGCCAACCCGAATTGCTCGACCGCCATTGCGCTCATGGGCTTGCAGCCGTTGCACAAGGCTTTTGGCTTGAAGGGCTTTTTCGCGTCCACCTACCAGGCCGTTTCCGGCACCGGCGCGCAGGCCATCCAGGAGCTCGACACGCAAGTGCGCGCCTGGGCGGATGGGCGCGTCTCGCCCCCCGTGGTTTACCCGCATCAAATCGCGTTTAATCTGCTGCCACATGTGGACAAGTTTTTGGACACGGGCTACACGAAGGAAGAGATGAAAATGCTCCATGAGAGCAAAAAAATCATGGAGTTACCCGCACTGCGCGTCACTTGCACCTGCGTGCGCGTGCCCGTGTTCCGCGCGCACAGCATTGCCATCAGCGCGGAATTCGAGCGCCCCGTGGATATTCATAAGGCCCGCGCTGCCATCAGTGATTTTCCCGGCGCGGAAGTTTGCGACGACCCGGCGCACAACCGCTACCCGATGCCGATCGATTACACCGGCAAGCACAAGTGCGGTGTCGGCCGCCTCCGCCGCGACACGTTTTTCGACAACGGCCTCAGCCTCTGGGTCTCCGGTGACCAACTTTGGCGCGGCGCGGCGCTCAACGCCGTGGAAATCGCGGAAGTGCTGCACCAGCGTGGCAAGCTTAAGATATTATAATTTTAATTGTTAGTCGTATCGTTAGGTGAAGTGCTATGAACATCGTTAACGCGGCGGATACGCAGCGCGAGGTACGGCTTATCGGGCAGCGCGATGGCTCGTCCGTTTTCATCGGCGAAGTTGTAGTTGTCTTGTTTTTTGACGACAAATGCCCCGTCCACGGGCGTAACCGTCATGTTCCATGTGTCGATGATTTCGGCTTGAAAGCGTATGCCGTCCTGCAAGCCGGTTTTGTAGAGTTGAAACGGCCAGGAGCGCGGTGTGTTTTTACCGAAGTAAAAGAGATAATATTCGCCCGGAACGCCTGCGGCCGGCGTGTCCTGCCATTTGTCGATCGGGTCGAGCCCTTGCGGCGGGCCGTCTTCGAGGATGGATTTTAAAAATCCAAGCCGGGGAGGGCTTTGGCCCTTGAGCACACCGCCGTTCGCCAGCCAGGAGCCATCTTCGCCAATATAAATTTCCCCATGGCCGACGTATGTTCCCGCGACGGTGCCCTCCCAAAACCGTTGCACCATTTCCTCCGCGGAGAGCCGGCCCCAGCGTTGCGGCGCGTTGCCTTCATATTTCACTTCGTCATAGACGACGGGCTTGCGGTAAACGTCGCGGTAAAGTTCCGCGCTGGCGTAGGATTCCACGGCGGAGCCGTTCTGGATGCTGGCGTGCGTGATCCAGGGCAGGGTGTTGTTGAAAATCACGGCGCTGTTGTGGATAGAAAGCAGGTGGTGGTAGGGGTCGTTGGCGGAAACCGATTCTCCGTAGCGCGCGAAGTCCGCCTCGGTTTTGGTGCGCACGAGATCCCATTCGTTGGCCAGCGACCACCACACATTGCGGTAAGCGCCGAAGCGGGCGACGACATAGCGCAGGTAACGTTCGTCGTCCGGGGAATGTAGATTGAGCCCCACGTTGTTTCCGTAAGGGTGAAAAAGGATAAGGTCGGCCTCGATTTGCAAATCGCGCAGTTGGCCGAGGCGCTTTTCGTAGTGCTGGAAAAAAGCCGGATCGAACCGCGTGTAATCTGGATGGCCATTGGCGTCTTTCGGAAAGGGCGAAAGGTCGAGCGCGCTCTTCCCGGCGTTGCTCAAATCGGGGAAAATTTCCATCCGGATTT
>DATHOB010000103.1:0-2353 GCA_035485355.1 Opitutales bacterium
GGCGACTTGGTGCTGGGGGACAAAAACCTCCATTCCTCGATTTGGGCCGGAATCGGCCTGACCCAGGCCCGCGCCGAGCGTTTCGCCCACAACAACCCGGCGGACTTGCGCGAATTGCTTTCCTTTGAAGCGCCGGACACGGCCAAAATTGTCGCCTTCGAAGGCGTTTACTCCATGGAGGGCCACATCGCGCCGATTAAGGAAATTATCGCCGCCGCGCAGGACCAGAATTGCTTCCTCGTCATGGATGACGCCCATGGCTTCGGCGTCCTCGGGCGCGAAGGCCGCGGCACCGCCAATCATTTCGGAGTCACCGATCAGGTGGACCTCATCGCCGGCAGTTTCTCCAAGGCGCTGGCCAGCACGGGCGGCTTTGTCGCCGGGTCGCGCGAGGTCATCGAGTATCTGCGCTCGCATTCCAAACAGACGATTTTCAGCGCCGCACTCGCCCCGGCTCAAGCGTATGCCGCCGAGGCCGCGCTCGATATTTTGCAGGAAGAGCCGGAGCACTTGCAGCGCCTGTGGGATAATACCAAAAAGTATAAACAAATTTTGCACGACCTCAAGCTCGACACCTGGGGCAGCGAGACGCCCGCCGTGCCCATCGTGCTCGGCACCAAGGAACGCGCCTACCGTTTCTGGCAGCATCTGCTGGAGCGGGGAGTGTTCACCGTCATGTCCATCGCCCCCGCCGTGCCCCCGGGCAAGGACTTGGTGCGCACGGCCATTTCCGGCTGCCACACCGACGCCGACCTCGCCAAAATCGCCGACGCCATGGCGTTCGCGGTGCGGAAGTTGTAGTTTATCAACTCACCCCGCCTTGTTTGATGTACGGGTCAATCATCTGGATGTAGGTCTGGGGGCCGATTCCCTCAGGGCAGCCTTCCATTTTATTTATCACCGTGCCGTGGCTGCTGAGGATATAAATTGTGGGGAAGGCATGAACGTCGAAGCGTTGCTGTAATTCGAGATTCTGCTTTCGTAGCTCGGCGGGCTGGGCCGTGTGCTGGGGGTAATCGAGGTCAATAAACACCAGATTCTTTTTCGCGTAATCCTTGAACGCGGAGGTATCCAAAATATTTTCATCCAGTTCCTGGCACGCCGGACACCAGTCCGACCCGGTGAAGTGGAGCACGATGGGCTTGTGCTCCGTTTGCGCCTGCGCCACCGCCGCCGCGTAATCGCTGGGCCACGGGGTTTTGCTCCCGCCTCCGGTCAGCGACTGCCACAGGCCGCTGAAACCGTGGTTATAGAGCAGCGCGAGGCCGACACACCCGGCCAAGGCAATATACAGAGGTTTTTTGCTGGCGAAAACTTGCGGCGAAAATTTGTCCTGATGCGCGGTCATGGCGGCCAGTGCGGCGACATTGGGTTCGTAGGGATTGACCAATAGCGGATCGGTGCCCGCGGCGGCGGTGGCCGGTTGGGGCGCGGCGGGCGCGGATATCCAGTCCCGGGAAAACATGATGCCGGTGACCGCGGAAGCGGTGAGCATCGCATACCCGGACCAGCGGATGACGGCCGCAACCTGATCGGTGTATTGCAGCGCGTTAAAGTGGATCATGATCCAATTCCAGTCGTGGGTGACGGAATCGCCCCCGAGCAAGGGCAGCTTCATCTGGATGGCATCACCCGCATAAACCGAAACGCTGAAAATATTGATGCTGACCCAGAAGCCCATCACCGCCGCGGCGTAAAAATCCCGCTGCCGACAGAACTGGACGAGGAACGCGAAGGGCATCAGGCATTGCATCATGCTGCCGCCGAGAAAATAAATCACTTCGCCCAGGGGCCGGAAGATTTCGTGCCCGGCCTCGTGGAGCAGCAAATCCAGACCGTCCAAAAAATGATTTTGGTCGGGCGTGGCCGCATAATTCACGCAATAGATGGCCAGGCCCGCGACGAGGGCAAACTTCAGCGGGTTGGTCTGGGGCGTGCCTTCGTCGGACATATTAGGTAAATAAGCTGTGGTAACCAGAGTGCACGCCGGAAGGCCGCGCGGCAAGTTTCATTGCGCTTCCCGCTTTTTCCGCAAAACCAGCCAAAGCACCAGCACCACCACGAGAATAATCGCCGGGCTGGCGAGAAAAATAACCATACTATTGATTTGCGCCGCGGGGGGCGGGACGGTCGCGGCGTTGGATGCGCGGGTGGAGGGCGTGGGCATGAGGGCCATTTGCATCAGACCGGACATTTTGACAACAACGCTGACCACGCCCGCAGGAGTAACTTTATAAATGAAATCGCCGTTGAGATTGTTGCATACGGCGTAGAGATTGTCTTGGGCATCCACAACCAGTGACGTGGGCCGGCCATTCAGGCCGCTGGGAGAGGTGGTGACCACCCCGGTCGG
>DATHOB010000104.1:0-11350 GCA_035485355.1 Opitutales bacterium
GGCTCCGGCGGCAGCGGCTTCGCCCTCGGCAGGCACGGCACCTTCGGCGGCGACGGGCTCTTCCTCGACAGTCGGGACGACGCAGGCGACCACGACTTCGTCAGCACGGTCGGCAAAAGTCACTCCGGCAATCGGCTTCAAATCGCGGACGTGGATCGAGTGGCCAGCATGGAGATCGGTCACGTCAATCAGGATAAAGTCGGGCAAATCCTTGGGCAGGCACTTGACGAATAGTTCGTGGCGGCTGATTTCGATGATGCCGCTTTCGAGCTTCACGCCCACTGCTTCGCCCTGCACGCGGACGGGAACACCCGCGCGCATCGGCTCGTTGGCCGAGACCTCGCGCAGGTCGATATGGACGAAACGGTCCGAACGCGCATCACGCTGAACTTCCTGCAAGAGGGACAAGGTCGGCGTGCCACCTTGCTCGGAAATTTCGACGAGGGCTGCTGTGCCGGCCACCGCGCGCATGAGCAGCCGGAACTCAGGCTCCTTGACGGTAATGTGGCGCACGCCGGATTTGCCGTAGATGACGGCAGGAATTTCGCTAGCCGCACGCAGGCGACGAGCCGGGCCGCGGCCGGTTTTGGCGCGGGGGTGGACGGGAAGTTTTAGCAGTTTCATGGCGGTCGCGGCGGCAAGGGCAAAGATGCCCCTACCCCCGTCTCGGCAAGAGGGAAAAAGGGTTAAAGTAGCATCCTCTGAAAGGATTGCAAGAGCTAAAAGGCGGGGGATTTTAGGATACCGCCAGCCCCTACCCACGACCCTTAGGTATGCCGCACGGTAACCAAGGTAATGTCGTCGCGCGGCGTGCCGGCACCGGCAAAGCTCTCCACACTGGCGAGAATACCCGCATTCATCTCCGCCGGGGTGTGCTGGTGCAGGTATTTGAGCGCATCACCCAAGCGCGCGGTGGAAAATTCCGCGCCATCCGCATCTATTGCCTCCGTCACGCCGTCCGTATATAGCACCAACACGTCGCCGGCATGGAACGGCACCCGTTTGTCCGTAATCACCATGTCGAAAATTTCCGGTGAGACCATGCCGACGGCCATGCCCTCGGAGCCAACGGCATCCACACTTAAGTGACCCGTGGAAAATTCGCGATGAAGCAGGAGCGGCAGCTCATGGCCTGATCGCGCCAGGGTGATTTCATCTTTCTCGGTATCGATGATGGCATAGACCATGGTGATGAACATCTTCTCCGGCACCTCTCCGGCCATTTCACGATTGATGCGCCGCAGGACTTCCGCGGGAGAATCGCTTAACCGCGCGAAGTGCCGCAAATTGGTTTGGCAGATGGCCATGAGCAGCGAGGCCGGCACACCCTTGCCCGAAACATCGGCCACCGCCACCCCCACCCGCTGACCGGAAAGCGGGAACACATCATAAAAATCTCCGCCGACTTGTTGGGCGGGACGATACAGCGCGTCCATTTGCAACGCGGCATTGTCCGGATAACTGCGCGGCAATAACAGCCCCTGCACGCTGCTGGCCACGGCCAGGTCGAAATCAATGCGCGACTTTTCAATCTGCATCCGCATCAATTCAACATTGTGCAAGGCCAGCGCCGCCTGCTCGGCCAGTGACTGCACCAGCGACAAATCCAATTCGGTGAACGGGCGCTCGTCCGCGGGATTCGCGACAGCAAGCACGCCCAGCACCTCGCGCCGGAAAAGAATGGGCGCGATAATTAGCGAGCGCACCACCAAGGACGGGTCGGCGTGGACAATGACGCGTGGGTCGCGCTGCGCGTCGGCAATCAACATCGCCTGCCCGCTCTTGGCTACGGAGCCAATCAAGCCCGCGCCGAGCGCGTAATTGTCGGCGCGCAAAACTTGTTCGAGGAATTTTGCGCGCGTGGCGGGCGGGGCGGTGCCTTCTTCTCCCGAGAGGCGGCGCTGAGGCGGGAAAAGTCCCTCGACTGCAATTCCGCGCAATTGGTCATCCGGTGCGCGCTCATACGCACAAGCGCTCAATGCGCCGGTGCTTAACACCGCGGCGTGCACAATACGCTGGAACAATTCCCGCCGGCCCAGCCCCTCACCGACGGACTCCACCATGCTGTGCATGAATTCGACGACGATTTGTTTTTCCTGCTGCAAGTGTTGCTTGTCCTCATCGAGCTGCACCGCTTCACGGCGCGCAGGCAGGTAAAGCAGCAAACCAAAAATGCCGCCAATGACGATGCCTGCGAAAAACCACAGCATGATGATTAATTCTCCGCCTCTTCCAACCGCGTGCGCGGCTGCGTCCATGGCCGCACAGGCTCAAATGGGCGCACAAAGGCCTCGCGGAAATCATAGCCCCCGGTGAAGTCCTCGCGGCGATCCTCGTCCGTCTTGCCGAGCACACCATAATCCACCAGGTGGAAAACAATTTCGCCAAAATCCTCGCACCGACGCACCCCCCAGCGCTCCAGCACGGTAAACGTCATGGGGCCGTATTGCTGCAGGGCGAACTCGCGGATCCCGCCCAATAATTCCTGCCCGCTGACGTGTGGGCGGGAGGGCTTCTCCCCCTCCTTGTGTTTGTCATTTTCCTTCTTAATCGTCTTCAAGGTGTGGTCGAGAGCTTGTTTGACGAAGAAATACGCGCCTTTGTCAAAGCGCGGTCGTTCCCGGCGGATCGAGTCCACCACTTCGGCAAAATCTCGCATGGCTGGCCCCCAGCATTGCCGCCCGCGCACAAAATGTAAAGATTTCCCTGTCATCTTTCCTTGCCGCCCCACCCGTCTGCGTTCCCCGCTGGACAACCACTCTGGATTTCCGTATGGTCACCCACCCCGCGCGGAACCGTTAATTCCCGCACCCCAACTTATAGGTTATTACCAATATGACCCGCCTTCCCCAATGGCCCCTTCGTTTCCTTGCTGACCGGCGAACACATTCGCCGCGCCGCCGCCGGGGCTTTACCTTGGTTGAGGTCCTCACAGTAGTAGTAATCATTACGATTCTCGCCTCAATCACGATTGGCGTTACCTCCATCGTCATGACCAAGCAGACCATGGCACGGGCTGAGTCGGAAATGGACATGATCATGCTCCACCTTTCCGAGTTCAATGCCATGTATGGTGAATTTCCCCCGATGGACAACGATAACGGCTCCGGCACGCCCGCCGCCGAACAAAATCTTTTGCAAGCTCTGACTGGGCACGCCCGCTGGCTTCGCGACCCCAACTCTGGACTGTATAAATGGGAAACGGTGAGTATGGCCCAACAAATGGATAACGGCACCACCCTGCCCTATGGTGAAAAATACGATTGGGGACATGCCTTTGTCGAAACCAGCAAATTCAAAAATATCGACGGTGACACCACCACACTCACGGGCATCAAAGATGGCGCAGTCATCCACGACCCCTGGTGGGATGGCAACATCAATGACAACGCCTACCTCTACCGTTATAAAACGCGGCAGGATGTCCAGAATCCGGCCAACCGCAACTGGCAGACGAACAGTCCCGTGCTCGTATCCCGCGGTCCCGACTGTCTTCCGGATCAAGCAGACGAAAATTTCCTCTGGAAGTCGCTTAATAACAAAAGCCAGTTGTCCGGTGAGCTGACTGACGATTACAACGACCCCTCCACGAATCCTAACCTCGCGGACAACCTCGTGCGCAGCGCCGATAAAAATTTGCCGTAAACTGATCCGTCTGGTTGGCCAGCAACCATACGCGTTTTCATTCTCCGCCCGCGGCCAGACCGCGCTCGCTCTGGCTGATAAAAGTGAGCACCGACCCAATCAGCGCATGTGTCGCCTGCGGATGCGCGCGTAACTTCTCGACGGCTTGGGTGCGATTTAATCCCTCGCGGTAAAGTATTTTGTAAATAGTGCGGGCCAGCGCAATGTCCTCGGCGGAAAACCCACTGCGTTCGAGGCCGACTTTATTGATCGTCCGCACGCCCGCCGGATTGCCATCGGCAATCATGAACGGCGGAACATCCTGCACCACTTTCGCACACGCCCCCGCCATGCTGTGCGCTCCCAACCGGCAAAATTGGTGGATGCCGACATTCCAACCCACGTTCACATGGTCGCCCACGACCACATGGCCGCCTAGCGCGGCGTGGCTGCTCATTACCAAATGGTTGCCCACGACGCAGTCATGCGCGATGTGGCTGTAGGCCAACACCACATTGTCGTCACCCAACACGGTGAACTCGCCATCCTTGGTCCCGGCATGAACCGTCGCGTATTCGCGGAAAACATTCCGCACACCCGCGCGCAGGCCTGGCTTGCCGCCGGTGAATTTCAAATCGTGCGTCTTTGAGCCGATGAGGGCGAACGGAAACACCTCGTTCTCCGCCCCGAGTTGCGTAAACCCCTCGACACACGCGTGATGGTGCAGCACCGTCCCCGCCCCTAACTTCACCTCCGCCCCCACATACGCATACGCGCCCACCACGACGCCCTCGTCGAGCGCCGCGCCTTTTTCAATTATCGCCGTCGGATGAATCTGCGTGGGCATAAATATTGAAGCAAGAAGCGGGAATTAAGAAATTAAACCCTCTCCATGGCAAACCTTTTGCCAGCATGTGTTCGCATAGTCATCGCTTCTTGCTTGGCACTTCCCAGCCAAGCACTAAGAACTAAAGCAGCCAAAAGCTTTCCCTGTGTTAATCGACACCCACTGCCATCTTGCCTCCTTCGCCCAGCGCGGTGACGTCCCCGGCGTGCTCGACCGCGCCGCGGCGGCGGGGATTGGGCGCGTTATCACCATTGGCACCGGGCCGGATGATTGGGATCTCTACTCCGATCTGGCGGCCGCGCATCCGGGCCGGGTGGATTACACCGTAGGCCTCCATCCTTGCGATATTGCTGAAGATGATTCCTGGCCAGAACACGTCGCCAAGCTTACGGCCTATTTTGAGCGCGCTTCTTCCCTCGGCCCGCGTCCGGTGGCCCTGGGGGAAATCGGCCTCGACCGTTTTCATTTGCCCAAAGAATCCGCCGCCGCAACCGCCCAATTCGCTCGGCAAGAGGCCGCCTTCCGCGCCCAACTCGCACTCGCCTTCGACCTCGACTGCGCGGTCGTCATCCACTCGCGCGATGCTTTTGCCGACTGTGTGCGGGTGATTGACGAAAGTGGGGTGGATTGGCGGCGTATCGTTTTCCACTGTTTCGCCCACGGGCCGGAGGAGGCGCGCCTGCTCCGCGCGCGCGGCGGCCGGGCTTCCTTCACCGGCATCATCACTTACAAAAATGCTGCGACCGTGCGCGAGGCCCTTGCCGCCCAAGGCATCGACACCTTGATGCTCGAAACCGACGCCCCCTATCTGACCCCCGCCCCGCACCGCGGAAAGTCCAACGAGCCAGCCTACCTCGCCCTCACTGCCCGCGAAGCCACCCAGATACTTAGTGTGACATACGACGAACTAGCCACCCGCACCACGGCAAACGCCATCGAATTTTTCGGACTGCGCTAATCCGCCGGTCGACACCGACCCGCGTGGCGTCATTTTGAAAAACATTGCCGCAACCCATGCGGGAGGTTAGTGTCCCATGCATAAATTCCGCGCGTATCTTCCTTCTGTGAACAGCCAATTCCCATCCGCCGTTTTGCCGCCCGCGCGCTTGGAAGAGCTTCTTCCGCGCTGGCGGGAAGTGCCCCTTTACCGCGATATTTTCGCCGCGCGGGGCCGGGCCGTGACGCCGTTCGACCTTAATAAGGAATTCTTCCGCCTGCCGTTTATCACCAAGCGCGATATGCGCGAAGGCTTCCCGGGAAATTTTTTGCGGGATGGGCAATTGCTCGACGATTTGCTGCAAAAACAAATTGTCGAAATGGAGCATACCTCCGGTACTTCCGAGGAGCAGACTCCCGTGCTCTTTGGCCGCGGCTGGTGGAACGAGCAGGAAGAACGCGCCCTGCGGCTCAATGCCTTTATCGCCCGCGCGCTCGACGAATACCCCGCCGCCCGCCGCGCCACATTGACGACTCCGACCTGCAACGGCCAGGCCTGTTACACCAACTGGCTCGCCCGTGGCGAGCGCACCGTCGGCTCGACGCTTTACGTCAACCTCGCGCGCATTCCCTTCCTCCTCAAGGAGGCTGACCTCGCCCGCATGGCCGAGGAAATCTTGACGTGGCAACCGCTGTTCCTGGACACCGACCCCGTCCACGCCACTTGGTTCGCGCTGTATTGCGAGCGTCGTGGGCTGAAATTTCCGTCGCTGCGCTTTATTTTGTGCAGCTACGAATTTGTGAGCGTTGCCCACCGGCGGGTGCTGGAGCGCGTTTTCGGCGTGCCCGTCTTCAACCTCTACGGCTCGACGGAAACCGGCCACCTTCTCATGGAGGACGAACACCGCATCATGCGGCCCAGCGCCGAAACCGCTTTTTTGGAAATCATCGAATCAGACGCCCACGAGGTCGGCGACTTGGTCGTGACTACGTTGAGCAACGATTACATGCCCCTGGTGCGCTACCGCATTGGCGATCTGGCCCAACGCAGGCAAGATACCCCCGCACCCGCCTACATCGTCCATGGTCGCGCGCGCGACGCACTTCTCCGCAGTGATGGCCACCGCGTCACCACTTACGATGTGGACCAATGCTTTGCCAACATCGCCGGCATAGCCCATTACCAACTCCGCCAAAATGAAAATGGCGAGTGCGGGTTGGAATACATTTCCGACCGCGAACAGCCGGACGAAAGCGATTTGCGCCAGTTGACCTCCCGGCTGGCAAATCTGCTGGGTACAGCAACGCCAGTTACCGCCGCTGCGGTTGACGCCTTGCCGCCGACGACTTCCGGTAAATTCCAGCTGACGTTTCGGGGCTGACAAGGGAGCCGATTGCGGATTTGTTCTGCCATCATGTTCGCGTCGCTTACCCGTCTTCGTCATTTGCTGGGCGCACTGGCGTTTTGCGCCCTCACTGGCTGCGCGCCGTCCGCATCCACCCCACCGCCCTCGCCCCCCGGCCCGGAATATTACACCTACGACATCGTCAATACCTACCCGCACGACACTTCCGCCTTCACCGAGGGCTTGGTCTTTCTGAATGGCAAAATGTATGAAAGCACGGGGCTCAATGGCCAGTCCACCTTGCGCGAAGAGGATTTGAAAACTGGCGCGGTCATGCGCAAAATTGATGTGCCCGCGGAATATTTCGGGGAGGGCTTGGCCATCTTGAACGGCCACGCCTACCAACTTACCTGGCAAGCCCACAAGGGATTTGTTTACGACCTCACCACGTTTAACAAAGAAAAGGAATTCGCCTACACTGGCGAAGGCTGGGGCATGACCACCGATGGGAAATCACTCATCATGAGCGACGGCACCAGCCAGATTCGCTTTCTCGACCCGGATACTTTTGCCGTCCAGCGCACCATCACGGTTGTCAAACAGGGTGTGCCAGTCCCGCAAGTCAACGAACTCGAATACATCCGTGGCGAAATTTTTGCCAATGTCTGGCAGACGGATTACGTCCTGCGCATCGACCCCGCGAACGGCAATGTCAAAGGCGTGATTGATTTCCACGGCCTCATCCGTCCCGCCGACCGCACCCCCGGCATGGATGTCTTGAACGGCATTGCCTATGACGCCGCCACCGACCGCATCTTCGTCACCGGCAAAAACTGGCCCAAGCTCTTTGAAGTGCGCGTGCGCCCGGTTGATTCGTCCGCCTCATTGACATCGAATTAATTGTGTTTTGCTTTACGCTTTCTTCGGCTCAACAATGAGCCGCACGCGCGCCTCGGGCCGCAGATATTTTTGCGCAAAGGCCCGCACCGCCGCGGCGTCGGCCGCATCATACGCCGCCTCGCGGATTTTCGCGTCATTGAGCGGCAGTTCATAAAGTGCGTTGAGCGCCACTTGCTGGGCGCGATTGCCGGGGGATTGGCGCCCGACCCGCAATTGCGCCTTCAACCGCGCCCGCGCGCGCAAAAGCTCGACGTCCTCAACCGCGCCCGCGTGCAGCCGGGCCACTTCCGCATCAAATTCCGCGAGCACTGCCGCGTGCGCCACCTGATGCGTGCCCGCATACAAATACATCATGCCGGTGCGCACGCCCGTCATCCGCGCCGCGCCGACAAAATACGCCAGGCCCAATTCCTCGCGCACGCGCACAAACAACCGGCTCGACATTCCGCTCAGCAACTCGTCCACGATTTCCCCGGTGAAGTAATCCGCCGCCGTCACGCCGCCATCGGGATAGGCGTCAAAGACCACCGTCTGTTCGCGGTCGAGCTTTTCGGTGAATTCCGCCGCGGACTTCGGCCCGGCATATTCCGGCAACTGCGGCGCAAACGCGGCCGAGGGCGCGGCTTCGAGCACCGGCCCCAGCAAATCCAGCGCCTGTGCGCGCTCAAACCGTCCCACCACGGCGACCACCAAATTTTTCCCCACCGCCAATGCACGATGCTGCCGCCGCACATCGTCCACCGTCAAGGCGGCGACGGATTCCGGTGTGCCTGTGGCCCCGACATGAAAAGGATGTTTTTTGAAAAATTTTGCCCGCAGCACTTTCAAGCCGTAGTCCACAATTTCATCATCTTCCTCTTTTAACTCCGCCAACTGGCTGTCGCGCTCAACGAGAAACGTGCGCTCCGCAAAATCCGGCTTCCACAGCCCCGCCTGCAGCACCCGCGCACCCAGCGCGAAATCCCCCGCCAGCGATTCAAATGCCAGTGAAATGCTGTTGTTCCCGGTTTGCTCCTGCCACACCGCGCCGGCGTTTTCGACTTTCCTAGCCACCGCCAGCGCGCTTTGCCCGCCCGCATCACGCGTCAGGAGCGTGGCCATCAGCGCCGTCACTCCGCGCTTATTCTTATCCTCATAGCACGGCCCGCCCTGCAACGCGACGCGCACATGGACTTTCGGCAGCGCCCCGCCCGGCTGGAGCAGCAACCGGGCCCCATTGCGGAATTTTACCTCCTCAAACTCCGGCCAACCGCCCGCCTCGGCTTTAACCAAAATATTCGGCGCGGCTTTTTTTAATTCCGGCTCCAGCGCAATGGTGCATGATTGCTCGGCCAGCAAATATCGCGCCGCCACCTTCGCCAAATCGGTGGCCCGCACCTTCGCCAGCCGCTGGAAATACACTCGCGGGTAATCCAAGTCGCCCAGCACAACTTCGCCCTGGCCGAGCCGACCGGCCTGCCCGCTGACCGTGCGGCGGCTGTCCACCTCGCTCACCAAAATTTGCCGCCGCGCGCGCTCGACCATTTCCTGGGGCACGCCCTGGCGCGCGACCCGCGCCAACTCCGCCGTCACCGCCGCTTCCACCTCACTGCGTTTGCCGTCGTCGCACAAATACGAAACCCAGCACAAGCCCGCGTCGCCGGGATTCCAATTGCCCGCATAAATGTGATGCACGAGTTTTTTCTCCTCGCGCAATTTTTGCCAAAGTAGCGATGCCTGGCCGCCACCGAGCGCGAGCGCGAGCAAGTCCAGCGCGGGGGCGTCGGGGTGCGCCAGATGCGGCACGCGATAGGCCATCACGCCGCGCACCACGTTCACGTCGCCCCGCTCCGTCTGCAGTCGCGCGGCCAGTTGCGGAGGCTCGGCGGTGATGTTCGGGGTGGGCATGCGCCGCGGCTTAAGGCTGCCAAAATATTTTTCCACCAGCCCCCGCGCTTCTTCCGCGCCGAATGCGCCCGCCAGCACCACCGCCGCGTTGTTGGGCGCATAGCGCGCGGCGTGATACGCGGCGAGGTCGTCCCTCGTCAAACTCTCGAAGAGCGCGCGTTGCCCAATGACGGGATAACGATACGGGTGTTGCCGAAATGCGAGGGAGAACAGCCCCTCCATCAGGCGCGATTGCGGGTCGTCCCGCCCCATGTCAATCTCCCGCAAAATCACGTCGCGCTCGCGCGCGGTTTCCGCGGGGTCGATTTTCGGTGAGAACACCATGTCCGCCAGCACATCCAGAAACAGCGGCGCGGATTCCATCGGGCCATCGATATAATACACCGTGCGGTCAAACGTCGTGTAGGCGTTGATGCTCCCGCCCGCCGCCTGCACCTCCGCGCTGATTTGCATCGGCCCGCGCCGCGCTGTGCCCTTGAACACCATGTGCTCCAAATAGTGTGACAGCCCCGTGCCCAGCCACTGGCCCTCATGGATGCTGCCACTGCGGATCCATACCTGCGCACTGACCAGCCCGGCGGCGCGGTCCTCTTTGCTCAGGCCCACCAGCCCGTTCGGCAGCGTCCAGCGCTGCACCGGCTCGGCCAGCAATGGGTCGAGTATCGCGACGGCATTGGCCGCTGGCTTGACTTTGGCGGTGGAACGGCGGGCATTTTTCACCACAAACCGATGCCATGAACCCCGCCCCCGCGCAAAACAAAATTGATTGGCGCAGTGAAAACAACCGCCGCCCCCTCAATATTTAGCTGCTTCCTCCGCTTCGCGCTTCTCTTTGGCGGCCACCCGCCGCTTGCGCAACAGCGCCCCAATGATGATCGACCCTTCGTAGAGAATCAGCATCGGGATCATCATGCTAATCATCGAATAAATATCGGGCGAGGGCGCCAGCAAGCCGCTGACCACCGCAATGATCAAAATAGCAAAGCGCCGCCCCGAGCGCAGTGTTTGGGGCGAGAGGATGCCGAGCACCTGCAAAATCACGAGAATTAACGGAAACTCAAACGCAAGTCCCATCGCCAGGGTCGCCCACACGACCAGCGAATAATAATTATTCGCGCTCCACAGATTCTGGTACCCCAGCGTGTCGTGATTGAAATTGTAGGCAAACCGCAAGCCCGCCGGCAACATGAGGAAAAAGCACCCCAACACCCCCACTGTAAACAATACCAACGCCGAGGCCAGCGCGGGCCGCAGCATCCCCTTTTCCTTGAACGTCAACCCCGGCGCAATGAACCGCGCGATAAAGTAAGTGATGACCGGCAGCGCCAAAATCGCTCCGCCATAAATGGAAACGGAAATAGCCATCGTGATGCCGCCCATCGGGTCCAGCGGGCTGATCAGCGTCGCATTCGCCTTGTCCACCCCAACTGCCCATTCCAGCGGTTTGCGCAGAAAATGAAACAGCCACTTAAAATTCAACGCGATGATCCCCATCCCAATCGCCGCGGCAAAGGCGGATTTGAGAATCGTCCAGCGCAATTCCTCCAGATGCTCGAAAAAGCCCATTTCCGAACGCTGCTTCTTTTTGCGGCGTCCCTGCGGCTGGTCGGCATCCGCATCGTCGCCCTCCCCATCCCCGCCAAACAGCGTGCCGGTCAGCAAGCCCTTGAACAGCTCCGGCTCCTCCTTCTTCGGTGGAGTCTGCGGTTTGGCCCTGGGCCGGGCCACGGATTCCGGCATCAGTGTCGGCTCACCCGGAGGCGGAGCCTTGGAACCCGAATCATTGGGCTGAGTTGGTGCCCCATCGCCC
>DATHOB010000105.1:0-2928 GCA_035485355.1 Opitutales bacterium
ATCTTGCCTGGTTGCGGCATTTAATGGCCACTTTCACGCATCAGCTACTTCGATTTTGCCGCGGACTTGGCGGCTGGCAGTTTTTCACCGCTAAGTGTGGTCACGATAAACACGCCATTGAATCCCGCCACCACCAGCAGAATCATTAAGAGCATAAAATCAACCACCCAATCCGTTACCACACCGCCGATTCGATCCCAATACACGGGCGGACGAACATCCACAATCCACGCGTAGATGAAAGAGAGCACGCAGAAAATCAATCCCAGCTCAAACAGAACTAATATCACTATGAAAAAACACTTCCGCACCTGCCCCGGAAAACTTTTGATACCGGACTCCTCAAAGTCATTTTTATTATACACCGCCACCAGCAGCGCCACGCACATTCCCAAAAAACAAAAATGCAGCACCATCAAATTTTCATGGATGTTCTGGGCCGTCTGCCGGGGATAGTCCTGCACGTAACCGGGGGAGGAAAATTCAATGCTGCCATCATACACCGCGGAACCCAGTAATCCAGCAATCAAACCGCCGACGACCAACCGAAACAGGGCGGAGCTGGCAATTTTGCCCAAGCGCGACATGGCCGCATTAACCGGCAAATGACAACCAATGTCAAGTGGGTGGCAATGATGGAGGAAAATCTATTGCCAGTTCCACACCGGCGAGTAATTCGCCGCATCCACCCAGCCCAGGCGCCCATCTGTGGTCTGCACTTTGAAAAAGCCATTGTGCGCCTCCAAAGTTTGGGCCACTTCGCCCGGTTGCAGGACGCCGATCGCCGGGCTGTCGGCCGTGGGGGAAAGCTTGATGTTTGTGTCCGCGACCTGCACCACGCCATCGGCGGCGTGTTTCTGCGCCCCCCAGTAACCCACGCCAGCGGCAACCGTCACCACCGCCATGGTCGCGCACAAGAGCCAGGGCATTGCGCCGCGCCAGCGAAACAGCCGGGGCAACACCGCCAGATACACGGTGGCCCATCCCGCTACTGTCAAAAGCCCCACCCACGCATTGATGCTCATCCAAGCCGCAAAACTTTCCCAGTGGGTCGGGTCAGCTAGGCTGATATTCGCCGCTTTGCGCGCCAGCGCGAGATTCTGCCGCGCATCCGGATCGCGCGGGCTGAGGGTGAGCACGCGCAAATAATGCAGCACTGCCGCGCCATAATCTTTGGCTTGGAAACTCGCGTTCCCAAAATTGTATTCCAACGGTGCGGAAACCGATTTGCTCTCCGCTCCGGCAAACAAGGCCTGGGCGCTGGAGAAATCATTTTTTTCATACGCCGCCACTCCCGCGGCAAACGCTTGCGCCGGATCGGCGGGAATGGGAATGATTGTGGCCGGGGCGCTGGTGGACGATGGCGTGGCCGTCGTGGCATTCCCCCCCGAGGATGTTGCAGGCAGCGCGGGCAATGGCGCACTCAGTTGCAGCCCGGTGGAAGCGGGCGCGGGCGTTGAAGTTTGCGCGCTTGCATACGGCGCGGCAGCGGCGACCAATCCGAGAATTAGGACAAAAATATTTTTCATGCGGACTCCAGAAGTTGTTTGACGAGTTTGTCCACGCGTATGGCGGCGGCGGTCAAATCCGCTTGGTCTGGAGCGAATCCGCCGAACCGCAGGGCGTCTCCCGCCGCAAAAATTTCGTGTGCTTGCTGGCGCACGTTAGACGACGCGCCATTTTTGGCCAGGTGCGCATCAAATTCCTGCCAGGTGAGCGCTTCGGCGGCATCCAGCCGGTCATGCGTCGCCGCCTCTTGCAAGGCGCGCTGGGCCACGGTGTAGAAACCTGCGGCATCGCCTTTCGCCGCAGTGGAGCGGACGCGTTCCAGTGCGGCCAGCGCCTGTTGGCGGGCGCGCAGCCGCCGCGCATAGGCCGGGTCGTTCTCCAACCGCAGCTTGCGGCGGCGGATGATGACGAATCCCGCGAAAATCATCGCCGGGACTGCCTGCGCCGTCCAGAAATACGGGGAAGTGAGCAGCAAACTCGGGTGGAGGTCTTGCCAATCACCGGCATCAATATGCAAGCCAACCAATTCCGTATTCCGCGGCTCACCCGGTGCACTGGCAACCACTGGTAGAGCGACAGCCTGACCCGGCGGCGCAGGCCGAACCTTCACCGGTATCGCATGCAGTGACGGTTCAACATACATTTTCGTTTCCGGATCGAAATAATTAAACTGCGGCGCGGGCAGCTCGGTGACGGATTCGGCCATCGGCATCAAAACGTATTCGAACGTTTTATCGCCGCGGTAGTTCATGGTGTCGCTCGCTTTGAAGGTATCCTTGGGGGTGTAACTGCGCCAGTTCGTGCCCAAGTCGAGCTTCGGCGCCTGCATCCGGTCAAAATTGCCTTGTCCATGCACGGTGAACTTGAGTGTTACCGGCACGCCCACTTGCAAATCAGTGGTGTCGAGAGTGGGAGGTGAAATGGTGAAATTGCCAATACCGCCCGTGAAATTTTCCGGGCGACCGGCATCCGGCAGCGGCAACACATTCAAATTGAGCGGGGTGGACTGCAAGGTGACGGATTGTTGCTGCGCAAACATGTTTGGCGCGTTGCCCATGAGTAAGGCGGTCATGGGGTCGTTGCTCTGATTTTGACCGGGCATGGTAATCACCAGCGACATGCTGAATTGCAACGGTTGGGTCCCAGTCTTGATGGGCGAAAGTGCGGACTGCCAAGTCGCGGTGCCAAAGCGTTGCCCATTGATGGCTACGGAAGATTGCTGTGGTTGCCCAGTTAGATCCAGACGCTCAAAGTCATCATTGGTCTGCGTGAAATCGCCCAAGGATTGCGGTTGCAAGTCCATCCGATAGGTCAGGGTGATATTCATGGGCAATTTCTCGCCCACATAAATATCCGTGCGGGGAGGCACGGCAGTAAGGCTGATGAGGTCGCCGGTTTTCACCATATCCGCCGCTTTGG
>DATHOB010000106.1:0-5277 GCA_035485355.1 Opitutales bacterium
CGCCTTCCGCCTTCCGCCTTCCGCCTTCCGCCTTCCGCCTTCCGCACTCCTCCTATGACTCCTCCTCCCCAACTCCGCTCGGTGATGACCGGCCTTTCCGGCAATGAAATGTGGTGCCTACGCCAGAAAAACCTCGCGCCCGGCGACATCGTCATCGGCAACAGCGTCCACTCCATGGGCTTTCTCGGCGGGATTGGCGCGGGCTTTCAAAGCGCATTCGGGGGCGAAATCACCCAAATAACCAACATCATCCACGAAGGCCGCCAGGCGTCCTACGCGCGCATGATAAAAGAAGCGCAGGACCGCGGCGGCGTCGGCATCGCGGGCGTGACGAGCGAGTTGAAACATTTTCGCGGCAACATCGAATTCCTGTCCATCGGCTCGTGCCTCCACGGCGCCGGTGGTGGCCCGGAACAACTGGGATTCACCTCCGATTGCGACGGGCAGGAGCTTTATTGCCTTATCGATTCCGGCTATACCCCGGTCAAATTCGTCTTTGGCAACGTCGCCTACTCCATCGGCATCGGCGGTGGATTGCTCGGTGGACTCAAGAGCCTTGCGCGCGGTGAAATCCGCGAATACAGCGACATCTTCAACGCCACGCGCCACCTCGCGCTCGACCGCGTGATGAAAGAGGCCCAAGCCGCTGGCGCCAACGCCGTGCTCGGCATCGAGACCCGTATCATGCCCTTCCAAGGCGTCCACGAAATGCTGATGATGGGCACCGCCGCGCGCCACCCCGCCCTGCCGGACAATCTCCTGCGCGGCCAGCCGGTGACGAGCGATTTGACCTGCGAGGAAATGTGGAACCTGGCCAACATGGGCTACGCGCCGCTCAAGCTCGTGCTCGGCACGGCCGTGTATTCGCTCGGCGTCGTCGGCGGGTTGATGGCCGCGCTCAAATCCTTCGCCCGGGGCGAAATCAGCGATCTCACCTCGCTTATCTATGACGCCCGCGAACACGCCCTCGGCCTGCTCAAGCGCGAGGCCGAAGCGCTCGGCGCAGACGATGTCGTCGGCATCCGCACCCATGTGCACGAATTCCAGGGCCTCATCGAATTCATGGCCATTGGCACCGCCGTCAAGCGTCTGCCCGGCATCAACACGATAACGCCTACCCTCCCCGCGCAAGCCATTATCCGCGACCGCGAAACGTGGATCGGCGACGACGACCTCTTCATCACCCGCGTGGATGACAGCGGAAAATGAAGCGGGAACAAGTTCGGCTGGTTTTGATTGCAACATATCCCCCCAATGAAAACTTCCATCCGCAAAATTCTGTTTTTATCCTTCATCGCAGTGCTGGCCGGTTGCGCCAGCCCCGGCCCCACCTTCCCCGATGCGGGTTATGTCAGCTTGTTCAACGGCCACGATCTCACCGGCTGGCAATATAAAGTCGGCGCACCCAACGTCATTGGCGCGTTCGACGGCAAAGCCGCCAGCAGCGATGCGCGCTACACCGTGGCCGACGGGGTCATGACCGTGCATGATCGCGATCGCAACCCCGCCGCAAACCAGCCGCTTCGCGTACTTTACACCGTGCAAAAGTTCTCGGGCGATTTTGATTTGAAGCTCGAGTTCCGCGCGGGCGTGAACGCCGACAGCGGCATTTACATAGGCACCAAACAACTCCAGTGCCGGGACTACCTCATCGCCGGGCCGTATTACAAACTCACCCAATACAAACCGCAGGATTGGAACCAAATCGAAATCGTCGTCCACGGCAACAGTGCCCACTGCACCTGCAACGGCGAGGTGTTGGAAGAGGCAATGCCCATACCCGCCGGTACGCGGGATATCGGCCTTGAAGCCGACCGCGGCCCCACCATGGAATACCGCAATATTGAATTGAAAGCGCTTTAGGTGAGTGGCAATTAAGCCGGAAACACCGGGCGGATATCAAGTGTCTGGCCGGGTTTGAGCACGATGTCGCCGTCTTCGGAGGGAACTTCGTCGTTCTTAAAGATACGCAGCGTAATCGGTTCCTTGGCCGAGGCCGGGGCAGCCCAGCGCCACTGGCCGATTTCCACAAATTCCATCGGCACGCCTTTGTCCTGGCTCAGGCCCGGGCCGGTGCCGCGCACAAAGGGTTTATTACCGATGCCGATGAGTACATGGGCGGTGACCACACTGGCGAGAACGGGGCTGCGGCTGGCGCGTTTGCGGCGAATGGTGTCGGCTTCGCGCGCGAGGAGCTCACCCTGGGTTGGCTCGGCCGCCGGGACGGTTGGTTCGCCAATGAGCGTTGAAAACACCACCGGCGTGTTTTTCTTGGCCTCTTCTTCATCCTCTCCGCGCAAGGCCAGCGCCTTGGCGCGGGCGGCACGGCGGATAGCTGAGCCCGATTCACCTTCGAGAGTTTCCGGTGCTTTGCGCGCCACGGGTTCGGCCACCGCGGGAGTATCGCTGACTACGGGGGCTTCGGAAATGGTCGGTGTTTCCACAACTGCAGGTGCTTCCTCGACCTCGACGCTGGCAATCGGAGCTTCCACCGCAACTGTGTCCGCAACGCTTTCAGCGGGCTTTTCAACCGTCTCTGTTTCTGCAATTGCCACTGGTGCAACCGCTGCGGGAGCTTCCACTTCTGCCACCGGCGTAACCTCGGCCTCGGGCACGGCTTCCTTCGCTTTGCGCGGGCGACGGGCGCGAGCCATGATGATGCCGGCGACGGCCGGAGTCTCACCGCTCAATTGCGTGCGGGAAATCGCCCGGGCCATCAACGAGTTTGCTTCCGGCTTCCGCTCGACAACAGGTTCCCTGACTTCAAAAGGGCTCTCTACCGTTGCGGGCGCTTCTACTGGCGCGGGGGTGAACGCTGATACCGACCCGAGGTAGGATGGCTCGTGGGATTCCACGGCTACATTGCCTGCGGCAACAAGCACAGGCTCCGCCACCGCGACGGAAACGGGCTCAGATACGGGAATTGGCGCGGGCGCCTCGACACGGACAGGAACATGCTCGCGCACACGCGCGGCTTTGGCCGGGACTTCCACTGGTGCGGCCTTGGGTGCGCTGGTCTTCAAGTGGGCGACGATGATGCCGAGCATGTCTTCCATCGCGGCGATTTTCGATTCCGTGGTCTTGAATTTTTCGGCCTGGTCGCGGCGCAGGCGATCCATCTCGCGCGATACGGCCTGGGCTTCGGCATCAGAGGCGGTGGCACGGTTGGTGACTGCTTCACGGAATTCCGCGGCCACGGCTTCGAGATTCTTATGGATTTCGACCAGCGGCGCAAAGCGGATGTCGATGCGGCGGGCAGAGTTCTCCAGTGCGGCGTTGGCGCGGGCGGCGTGCTCGACGGCTTCGGTCGCGGCACGCGCCTGGCGGCGCCATTCCGCTTCCGCCTCATTGAGGCTATTGCCGGTTTTTTGACTGCCATTCAAAATGCGCCAGGTTTCCGGCGGAAAAGCTTCGAGGGCGAACGGCGTGGCCAGCAAAACCGCGCCGAGCGCGACTGAACCGAGGCAAAATACGGCGGGCAAGCCGACGAGGCCGCCGCTGGTGGCCCAGAGCGCGAGCGCGATGCTAATCAGCGTCAGGTCCGCGAGGACAAAGGGCCATTTGGGGATGGTAAGACTGGGGCGGGTGGAAGGAGCGGCAGGGTTGGGGGTGGAAACGGTGAGCATGGAGCAAAAGTGGGCGGTGTCTTGCGGCGCGAAGATCCGCCACAAGGGCGAGGATACCACGCATTGCGTGACAAGCAAGCGGGAAATATGTTTCACCCTTGTTTCCTTGCCCCAATTGACGGCGTCCCACTGAGCCGGATATTGACACTTGGCGAAGCATGGTTATAAATATCCATTCATTATGGCCGTAGAACGCTTGAACCAACGAGTCTTGGTGCTCAACCGTTTGTGGCAGGCGGTGAACATCATCGGCGTCAAACGCGCGTTCAGCCTGCTGATGATGGACCACGCGCAGGTCATCCACCCGGAAACGGATGACATCAAAGTTCTCAATGCCGAGGGCTGGATCAACTACTCCATTGCGCACCCGCCGACGGACGACCGCAATTGCATCCACACCGTGCGGCTCCGGCTGCGGCTGCCGTCCGTCATCCTGCTGCGCCATTACGACCGCGTGCCCGCGAAGGAAGTGAAGTTCAACCGGCAAAACCTTTTCGAGCGCGACGGCTATTGCTGCCAGTATTGCGCGAAGGTGTACACGCCGAAGGAATTGAATTTGGACCACGTCATTCCGCGCATGAACGGCGGGAAAACTTCGTGGGAAAACGTGGTGACGTCGTGCGTGCGGTGTAATTCGCGCAAGGCGAACCGCCTGCCGCACCAGGCCGGAATGCATTTGTTGAAAAAGCCGACGAAGCCGCGCTGGCGACCCTTCGCGTATGCCGTGAACTCGGCGGACCGCGTCGAGCATTGGGAACCGTTCCTCGGTGAAGTGGAAGTCGAGTAAGTTCAAAGGGGATTTCCGTCCAGTTTGGGGTTGTCGTTTACCCGGGGTGGTGTATGCTTTGCCCTAGTAATATGAAAAACTTTACCGCCGTCGTTGAGCGTTGCCCCGACACCGGCCTGTATGTCGGTTATGTCCCCGGCTTTCCCGGCGCGCATTCCCAAGCCGCGAATTTGGATGAATTGCAGCGCAATCTCCAAGAGGTGCTGGAAATGTTGCTGGAAGATGGCGATCCTCGGCTCGAGGCAGAGTTTGTCGGCACCCAAACCATCTCTATTGCTTGAGTCATGGGCCATATTCCTGTGCTCAAGCCAGGGGAGGTAATTCGCATTTTGGAGCGGCTGGCTTTTGTGCAAGTCCGCCAAAAAGGTTCACACCGGCAATTTCGGCATCCCGATGGGCGCGGCACCACCGTGCCCGACCACCGTGGGCGCGACCTTTCACCATTTCTTTTGCGCCAAATCGCCCGCGATATCGGGCTGACACCAGAAGAGTTGTTAAAGCATCGGTAAATGGGTTGGAGTTATTTTTGAATCACTTGAGAAAGAACATTTAATCCTCATCGTCTGCGATGCCGTGTTGGAGACGCGTTTCGGCGAGGTCAATGTCCCATTGGATGCGGCGGAGGACTTCGTCGTTGATCACTCGGTCGTTGCGCAGTTTCAAAATCGTCTCGCGCTCGGCGTCGAGCGCGGCTTGCGTCAGCTCAACATAATCGGCGGAGAACAAACCGCCGGTGGCGGTGGGCTCGGCGCCAGTGTGCTCCAATTGCTTGATGCGGTCCTCGTATTCGAGCTTCAGGCGTTGGAGGGTTTTGGGGTCAATCGTGCGCGATTGCTTGATTGCGCTGATGCGGTCGAACGCGGC
>DATHOB010000107.1:0-5965 GCA_035485355.1 Opitutales bacterium
GAAATCCAAAGTGCTCGCCGCCGGCCGTGCCGTGCTCACCGCCGAGGCCGCCGCGCTACAATCCGTCATTTCGCGCCTCGATGAAAGTTTTGCCGGTGTTGTCGAGTTGATTCATCGATCGTCGGGTAAAGTTGTAGTCACCGGCATTGGCAAGTCCGCGCTGGTGGCGCATTCCATTGCGGCGACTTTGTGCAGTCTGGGCACTCCTGCGGTGTATTTGCATGCTGGTGAGGCTGCGCATGGAGACATTGGCATCGTGGCCAAAGGCGATGTGGTCATTCTGGTTTCCAAGAGCGGTGCGACGCCGGAATTGGTGCGCCTTGCTCCGGCGTTGCGCTCTCTCGGGGCCAAACTCGTTGCACTCACGAGTAATTTGCGTTCGCCACTGGCCAATGAGGCCGATGCCGTTCTTGATGCCCAGGTTGCGCGGGAGGCCGATCCTTTGGGTCTCGCGCCTACCAGCAGCGCCCTCGTTGCGCTGGCTGTGGGTCATGCTTTAGCGGCGGCACTCGCCCAAGCCCGCGGATTTACTGCCGAGGATTTCGCCCGCACGCATCCTTCCGGGCAATTGGGCCGTAATTTGCTTTTGCGGGTCGCCGATGTCATGCACGGCCTGGCGGAAATCGCAGTTACCGCTCCCGGGGATAAAATGCGCGAGGCCGTCGTCGCCATGACGCGCCGCCCGCTGGGTGCGGCCTGTGTGGTGGATGCCAAAGGCAAACTGGCCGGGATATTGACCGACGGCGATGTGCGCCGGGTTTTGCAACAGCATGACGACATTCGACCGCTAACCATGGCTGACGTGATGACTCGCAATCCCGTGCGAATCTCACCGGAGACTTTATTGGGCGATGCCTTGCGCATCATGGAAGACCGCCCTTCGCAAATTTCCGTTTTACCCGTGGTTGACTCCAAAGACAAATGCCTCGGCCTGCTACGCTTGCACGACATTTATCAGCATTAGGGAAAATGTTTGTGATGCGTGTATTTGGCTATACCTGCTGCATTGTTCAGTTGGGTTAATTCAAGTTGGTTCATGAAAATTGCGATTATCGGACTCGGTTACGTCGGCCTGCCGTTGGCATTGCGTTTTGCCCGGGCGGGGGTGTCGGTGCTCGGCGTGGATGTTGACGCAACCAAGTGCGCGGCGCTTAATGCCGGCCAGAGCTATATCAAGCATGTGCCAACGGAATCTGTCCGTAAGACTCGCGACGGCGGATTGCTGGAAGCGACCACCGACTTCGCCCGCACACGCGAAGCGGAAGCCGTTCTGCTGTGCGTTCCCACCCCGTTAAATTCCCAGCGCGAACCGGATATGGCCTATGTTTTTGGCACCGGGGAATCGCTTGCCCCGCATTTACAAAAGGGACAACTCGTGGTGCTTGAATCCACCACCTATCCAGGCACGACCGATACGGACTTGCGCGCAATACTGGAACGCGGCTCCGGTTTGGTCGCTGGACGTGATTTTCATTTGGCGTTTTCCCCCGAACGCGAAGACCCCGGCAATACCAGCTGCGAGGCCAATAAAATCCCCAAAATTGTTGGCGGCTTGACCCCCTCCTGCCGCGCCCGCGCGGTCGCCTGTTATTCGCTCGTGGTCGAGCGTGTGGTGCCGGTTTCATCCTGCAGGGTGGCCGAGGCCGCAAAACTTTTGGAAAACATTTACCGCTCGGTGAATATCGCACTGGTTAATGAATTGAAAGTGGTTTACACGGCCATGGGCATTGATGTCTGGGAAGTTATTGAAGCAGCAAAAACAAAGCCGTTCGGATTCATGCCCTTTTATCCCGGCCCGGGTTTGGGCGGGCATTGTATTCCAATAGATCCGTTTTACCTAACCTGGAAAGCGCGTGAATTCGGCCAGCACACGCGGTTCATTGAACTCGCGGGCGAGGTTAATACATCCATGCCGGCCTATGTGGTCGCTTGTGTGGAAAAAGCTCTTGGTTGTTCTCTGTCCGGTGCCAAAGTTTTATTGCTGGGGTTGGCGTACAAACCCGATGTGGATGACGACCGCGAATCACCCGCCTATGCGCTCATGGAGTTGTTTGAGGCGCAAGGTGCCAACGTCGCCTATCACGATCCTCATGTGCCGGTCATCCGCCCCACGCGCGAGCATCCGAAATTTGCCGGACGTCAATCGGTAACCCTGTCTCCGCTTGGCCATGACTTGGCGGTGCTCGTAACGGCACATGCAGAATATCGTAATTTTGATTTTTCCACTTGGCCCATTCCATTAGTCGACACGCGCAACTGCGCCACGCTCCGTCCGGTCAAATATTTCCGCGCTTGAATAAGGCAGCACCATGCCAGTGAAATCACCCCGCACCACTGCTGACGCCTCTCGACGCGAGTCCGGCGATGGCGCGGAACGCACCGTTACGAATCTGGTGAGCGCCTGGGTCGTAATCATACCCTGGTTAATCGGCGCACGCTTTTGGTGGGTATTGGTGCTGGGCATGCTGCTCGGCGCAGTTGCGCTGATTACCGCTTTGCGTTCGGAGAATAATCGACGCACATTATGGCGATTTCCGATATTCTGGCTCGGATTGCTTTTCCTGATCTTTGTCGCCTGCCAGGCATTTAATTACTGGGGAACGGGCGCCCAACGCCACTCGAAGGATGGCCCGATAAATGTTTGGGATGTCACCTTGCATGATCATGTGAATTGGCTGCCCTCCGGCATCAACGCGGATTTTACCCAGATGGGAAGTGCGCTGATGCTGATTTATTGGGCGGGCCCGTGGTTGCTGGTGTGCGCGTGGTGGGCGGCTGTGCGCAAGCGTCGCAGCGGTCAGCGTCTGTGCCTCATCGTTTTCATCAATGGTGTGGTTATGGCTTTGGTCGTGTTGCTGGAACATTGGCATCCGCCGGCAAAAATACTGGGCATCTATGTGGACCACTCGCTGGATCCGGATTTGTTTCGCCAGACGACGAGCAACGCCGGTTTCAGTTATCACAATCACGCCGCAGCCTTTCTCTATTTATCCTTGGGCGCGGGCTTTGCGGTGGTGGCGCGTTTGCTGGGCCGTGCCCAAAGTGAATCCCGCGACAATGGCTTGGCCTGGGTTGCCTTCCTGGGGTGCCTGGTCATCCTCTCCAGCTTTTTTGTCTTGGGCAGCCGCGCCGGTTTGGTAATCGCCTGCGCGTTGTTTGTTTTGGGCTTCGTCGTTATGTTGGTGTCTTCCCTTGCGGGTGGTGGCCGCGCGCCGGGTTTGTGGGTGGGAAGTGTTGTGTTGGTGCTGGCCCTAGGCGGGATGGTGACCTATGAACTTCAGACTGGGAATTCCTCCACCTTGGCGCGCTGGAAATACCTTAATGACCACCCGGAGGATGTGGACGTGCGGCAAGTGCTCCGCATGGAGGCGAAGAAAATGATGGACCCGGCGCATTATTGGATGGGGTGGGGTGCCGGCAGTTTTCGCTACAATCTCCGGGGATATTTATATGCAGACAATCTCTTCCAAAGTTCCAAAGCTTATGGTGGCACTACGATTTGGACGGACTATGTGCATTGCGATTGGATCCAAATCCCCTTGGAATACGGCGTGATTGGCGCGGGCCTGGTGGCCGCAATGCTGCTTTATGGCTACGGTTCGGTTTTGTGGTACATACGTTACCTTGGCTCGTCGGGAATCATGGTGCTGCTGGCGGTTTCGGCCATGCTCGCACACGCCTTGATTGATTTTCCGTTCTTTAACAGCGCAGTCTTCACCTTGTTTGCCATGTTGTCGGCATCCACCCTCAAGACCACTTTGCTCTCAGCCCGTCGGGCGGCTAAATAATTTAGTATCCGCAATGGCCACGGCTTTCATCATCACTATGGACACCGAGGGGGACAACCTCTGGGCCCGCCCACGCGAGGTCACGACCCGCAATGCGGCCTGGCTTCCAGCGTTTCAACAATTAGCGGAAAAATTTGGATTCCAGCCCACTTGGCTGGTCAATTGGGAAATGGCGCATTCTCCGGCTTGTGTGGAATTTCTCAAAGATGTCCTTGCGCGCGGCAAGGGCGAAGTTGGCTTGCATCCGCACGCGTGGGACACCCCGCCACTCGAGTCGCTCACCCAAGATGATATGCAACACCATCCTTTTCTGGGTGAATACGCCGAACCGCTGCGCAATGCCAAACTCGAACGTATGACCGGAATTTTGCAGGAAACATTCCAACAACCTTTGCGCAGTCACCGTGCTGGCCGTTGGGGATTTGACGGGCGCATCGCCCGCTGGCTGCGGCAACATGGCTTTATCGCCGATTGCTCCGTCTGCCCGGGGGTGGACTGGCGTTCGACCAAAGGTGATCCCAACGGCATCGGCGGGCCGGATTACCGTCGCGCCCCGCATGAGCCGTACTTTATAGATGAGCATGACGTCACTAAACCCGCTTTCCAACCTCCGTCCGACGCGTTGCTCGAAGTCCCCATGACCATCGGCGAATCCCACTTTGGTCTGACCAAATTAATCGGTGCGGCCATTTCCCCGCGGCATCATTGGCTGCGCCCCAATGGCCGCAACCGCGCGGCGATGATTGAACGCGTGAACGAAGCAGTGGAGGATGGCCGGGCGCATCTGATGTTCATGCTGCACTCCTCTGAACTTATGCCCGGTGGCAGCCCGACTTTTCTCGACGAAGCCTCCATCTTGCGCCTCAATGAGGATTTGGAGGCGTTATTCGCACATGCCCGCGCCTGTGATTGCCGTGGCCAGACCCTCGGTGATTTTGCCACTGAATGGCGCACCGCAACGGTTTCGGCCAATTAACCCCACTTAATTATGTCGAACTTTTATGCAGTAATTATGGCAGGTGGCCGCGGCGAGCGTTTTTGGCCGCAAAGCCGTCAGGCGCGGCCCAAACATCTTTTGCCTATTGTTGGCGATAAGCCAATGGTCGCGCAAACCGTCGCGCGGCTCGCCGGATTGGTTCAACCCGAGCGGGTGTATGTTCTGACCAATGTGGAGCATCTTGCCGCCATCCGTGGCGCTTGTCCGGAGATTCCTCCCGCCCAAATCATCGGCGAACCTGTAGGGCGCGACACCGCCCCCGCCGCCGCACTGGCTGCTTTATTGATCCGCCGTCGCGACCCTCAAGGTGTGCTCGCCCTGCTGGCCGCCGATTCCGCGATTCATGATGCTGCGGGATTTCGCACCACTCTTTCCGCCGCTTTTACCACCGCCGCTAAAGAAGATTATATTTTCACGATTGGCATTCCTCCCGCCTATCCCGCCATCGCCTACGGTTATCTTCGGCGCGGGGAAAAGTTGGGTGAATGCGCTGAGCTTCCATGGTTTAAAGTCGCCAAGTTTGTTGAAAAGCCGGATCGCCCTACCGCGGAGCGCTATCTCGCGGAAGGGAACTATTGGTGGAATGCGGGCATGTTTGTCACTCGCGCCTCTGTGCTGGAATCCGCCTTTACCAAGTTCACGCCATCACTCGCTGCGGGCATGGCAGATTTGGACTCCCGGCTGGATGCCGGAGACACTTTGCCGGTTGCGCTTGCTGCCGTTTATCCAGGTTTGACGAAAATCTCCGTGGACTATGCGGTGATGGAAAAAGCCGCCAATATCGCCGTGTTCGCGGCCGCGTTTGACTGGGATGATGTTGGCGAATGGCCAGCCTTGGTGCGCCACGCCACGGCCGATGCCGTCGGCAATGTCACTCGGGGTGAGGCCGTGTTGCATGAAGCACGCAACAACATTGTCATTGGCGAGCCCGGCCATTTGGTGGCCGTGCTGGGCGTGGATGACCTCGTCGTGGTGCATACTCCAGATGCTACCTTGGTGTGTCCGAAGTCCCGCGCCCAGGAATTAAAAAAACTGCTCAAGGATGTCGAAGCCCGGCCGGGTGGGGCTCGCTGGTTGTAATTTCGATTATTTTGCCATGGCGCTTTATTTAGTCACGGGAGTGGCGGGCTTTATTGCCTCGCGAGTTGCCGAGTTGCTGCTCGCGGAAGGGCACGCCGTG